>JBDTCM010000292.1:0-2857 GCA_039923575.1 Chthoniobacterales bacterium | reverse complement strand
CAGGATGAAGCGGAAAATGCGCCGGCCTCGGTTCACCGTTCCGGCGAGCTGCTGGAGCAGGCGGGCGGCGACAAACTGCTGCAGTTTCTCCAGGCCGCGCTGCTCGGCGCGGGCGAAGAAGAACGCCAGCAGCGGCAGCGCGAGCAAGACCCAAAGCCAGTTTGGATAGCCAAAGCTCATAGGGTGGATTCCCCCAATGTGGGAGGGGCCTTTGTGCCCCGATCCGTTGTGCGACCACGGCTCATCGGGGCACAAAGGCCCCTCCCACATTTCCCAAACGCAATCATGGCAGCTTCTTCCAAATGGTTTGCGACAACAGCAGCTCTGCGAGCAACAGACCCGCGCCGGCCATCAAACAAACGGGAAAAAGATCGCGATACTGCTGATATTTTTTCACCGAAACGGTCGACTTCTCCATCTTGTCGATGTCCTGATAGACGTTTTCGAGCGAGTCGGTGTCGGACGCGCGGAAGAACTGGCCGCCGGCGATCCGCGCCACTTCTTTCAGGCCTGCTTCGTTGAACTGCACCCGTTGATTTTGGTACATCACGTTGCCTGCCGCGTCGGTCACCGGCCGCCCGTTGGAGGGATCAAACACCGGCACCGGCGCGATGCTGTTGGTCCCGGCGCCAATCGCAAAAAAGTGGATGCCGAGAGCCTTGATCGCTTCCGCCGCGGTATTCGGCGGAATTTTCCCGGCGTTGTTTTCGCCGTCGGTCAAGAGCACGATCACCCGACTTTTCGATTTCTTGTCGTTCAAGCGATTGCCCGCCGCGGCGATGGCCGAGCCAATCGCGGTTCCGTCCTCCACCAGCCCGATCCGCACCCGATCGAGATTTTGCAGCAACCAGTCGTGGTCGAGGGTGAGCGGGCTCACCACGTAGGGCCGGCCGGCAAAGGCAATGAGTCCAATCCGGTCGTTAGGCCGACTTTCGATGAACTTCCTCGTCACCTCTCGAATCGCGTCGACCCGTGTCGCGGACTCGCCGCCGACCGTATAATCCTTGGTCAACATCGAGCCGGAAACGTCGAGCACGATCATGATGTCGATCCCGCTCGCATCGACTTCGGTCAGACTTTTGCCGAGCTGCGGGCGGGCGAGCGCGAAAATCAAAATGGCGAACGCGAGATAAAGCAGGCCATGCATGATGCGGCCGACGCGTGAGGTGCTCCGTTTGCCGAGCGCGCGCAACGTGGAGGTCGAAGAAAAAACCAGCGCCGCGGCCGCGCCGCGCTGACCGCGCAACCAGGCGAGCAGGGGCACCAGCAGAAGCAGCAAGAGCAGCCAGGGGTGAACGAAGGAAAAGTGCCAGGGCGAATTCGGAGCGAAAAAATCAGGCAGGTGCAAGCATGCCTCCCTTCACGAAACGCTCCGCCTCATCGAGCAGGAGCCGGCTGTCTTCCAGGGTCGCGTCGTAGCGCGCGAACTTGATCAGGTCGCAACGGTTGAGGAAATCGGTCAGGAGCAATTGCTCATCGCCGCTAAAGGAAGTCGCGGCGAGCGCGTTAAGAAATTCGACCGAAGTCTGCCGCGTCACCGGCAATTGATATTGCTCGGTCACGTAACGACGCAGGATATCCGAGACGCGGATACTGAATTGATACGGGGAGAGCCGGTCGATTTCCGTCTCGACCCGCGCGAGGAGATCGAGCGCACGTTGCCGCGGGGTCAGGACGACGCCCGGACGATTGCGCCAGCGTTTGATCATCCAGTACGCCAGGCCACCCAGGAGGAGGACCGCCGCCACCGCGCCAAAAATCATCCACGGCTGGAGGAGGAAATAATCCACCGGTCCGGTGATGTCGTGGAATTCTTCCTGCGCGAGAAAAATCTGCATCGCCTTTGCCTAACGACGCGCCATGCGGCGTTCGCGTTGTTTGAAAAAAGCCCGCAGCGCGGGCAGGTAATCGCCGCTCGTGCGGAGCGAGATGGTGTCGATGTTGTTGCGGCGCAGGGTGTGAGTGGTTTCGGCCTCCCGCGCCCGCGCCGCTTCGCTGAAGCGGGTGCGGAGGTGGCGATCGCCGGTGTTGATCTCGATCTGCTCCCCGGTCTCGGCGTCCTCCAGGGTGATCAGACCGACGTCGGGCAACACTTCTTCACGTTCATCGTCGATCCGGATGGCGACAAAATCGTGCCGCCGACTCGTGATCGTGAGCGCGCGCGAAAAATCTTCCGCCTGGAAATCGGAGATGAAAAAGACGACCGAGCGCCGGGTCACAACGTGGTTCAGATAGTCGAGCGCCAGGCCCGGGAGCGTGCCGCGTCCCTGCGGCTCGAAGTAGAGAATCTCGCGGATGAGACGGAGCGTGTGCGAGCGGCCTTTTTTCGGTGGAATGAAAAGTTCCACCTGATCGGAAAAGAGAACGAGCCCGACCTTGTCGTTATTGCGAATCGCGCTGAAGGCGAGGAGACAGGCGACTTCCGCCGCGAGTTCGCGCTTCGATTGCGTGACGCTCCCGAAATTTCCCGACGCACTCACGTCGACCACAAGCATGACGGTCAGCTCCCGTTCCTCAGTGAATTTTTTGACGAAGGCGTTGCCGAGTCGCGCGGTCACGTTCCAGTCGATCGCGCGAATTTCGTCGCCCGGCTGGTACTCGCGGACGTCTTCGAAATTCATCCCGCGTCCCTTGAAGACGCTATGGTAATCGCCCGCAAAGGCCGATTGCACGAGACCCTTGGTCTTGATCTCGAGCGCGCGGATCTTTTTTAGGATCTCAGCGGGAGTTTTGCGGGTGTCGTCGTTCATTTCAAAAAACGCGTCGTCATCTTCTCCGGGGAGCGCGGGCGCCTCGCCCGCTGTTTTTGGCGCCCCGCCGAAAACACGCGCGCGTTCCCAGGGAGTGTCCCGCGAGG
>JBDTCM010000291.1:0-9993 GCA_039923575.1 Chthoniobacterales bacterium | reverse complement strand
AGGGAATCCGAATTCTCACCAACACGAAAACGACCCAGACGGCGACGAACAACAAAGGCGTCTCCGTTACCGTCGAAGGAAAGTCCGCAGAAACGATCGCAGCCGATGTCTGCCTCGTCGCGGTCAGCGTGACGCCTCTCTTCCCTAACGGGAAGCTGAAAATTGAGCTGACCGATCGCGGCTACATCAAGACGGATGATCGCTACGAGACGAACATCCCCTGTGTTTACGCGGCGGGCGACATCATCGGGCCGCCCTGGCTCGCGCACGTCGCGAGCTGGGAAGCGATCCAGGCGGTCGAGGGGATGTTCGATAAAATCGAGCCACGCAAGATTCGTGAGTTTCCCGGCTGCACTTATTGCCAGCCGCAAGTAGCGAGCATTGGCCTAACGGAACGCGCGGCCAAGGAAGCGGGCCGCGAATTCAAAGTCGGGAAGTTTCCTTTCAGCGCCAGCGGCAAGGCGCGCGCGATCGGGGAGACGGACGGGTTCGTGAAGTTAATTATCGGCCAGCCGCACGGCGAGATCCTCGGCGCCCACATCATTGGACCGGAGGCGACGGAGATGATCGCCGAACTCGGGTTGGCGATCACGCTCGAGGCGACCTACGAGGAGATCGAGGCGACGATTCACGCGCACCCGACCCTGAGCGAATCAGTCCACGAAGCGGCCGGCCAGGCTTTCGGCCACGCCATCCACCTTTAGTTAAACGCGCGGAAATTCCGCGCTCCGCGTCTATTTCCGGCTGCCCACGATCACGAGCGCAATTCCGCCCGCGATACAAAGACCGCCGAGGATCGGAGGCAGAGGCACTGTGTGCTCTTCCGTGTGCCCGATCTGCACCGGGCCAATGTCGACGTCCTTTTTATGTTCTTTGAAACTAAATCCCCCATAGGCGAGCGCGATGATGCCCCCGACGATGAGGATGATGCCGATGATGCCAGCTGGTTTCATGCGGAATGCCCGTCTATATTCCGCGCCGGCCGGAGACGAGATTGATGATCAGCACGATGACGGCGAGCACGAGAAGGATGTGAATGAAGCCTCCGAACGCATAACCGCCGACCAGGCCAAGCAGCCAGAGCACCAACAGAATAACGAATATTGTCCACAACATGACTTTTCCTCCGGTTTAGGTTTATTCTACTTCGTGCCGCGCGCCTTGGGCGCGTGTGTCTTTCTGGAAATATTTCGCGTCCCGCGGCGGCGCTACAATGCGGCCAGCGCCGCCCGCACATTCCAGCCGTGCCGTGCTAACTTCGTTCTCGCCGCCTCATAATCGCCGCCCGCGATTTGCATGAGCAGGCGCGCGGCGCGGTCGCGTAGTTTATCGTTTGTCGCCGTGAGGTCGATCATGAGGTTGCCATGGACCCGGCCGAGCTGCACCATCGCCCCGGTCGATAAAATATTGAGGGCAACTTTTGTCGCCGTCCCCGCCTTTAATCGGGTCGAGCCGGCGATCAATTCCGCGCCAGTCGGCAGAGCAATCCTTAAATCGGATTCGTTAGGCGTGGGGTCGGCAACTGGATTGCAGGTCAGAAGAATCGTGTGCGCGCCGTTCTCCCGGGCCCGCCGGAGCGCGCCGAGAACGAAGGGGGTCCGGCCGCTGGCGGAAATTCCGCAAACCACATCGCCCGCGGCCACGCCCCGTTCCACCATGGCCCGGGCCCCGGCGGTCGCGTCATCTTCCGCGCCTTCGACGCTGCGATGCAAGGCGCCGGCCCCGCCCGCGACGATCCCTTGCACGAGCTCCGGCGGCGCGCCGAAGGTCGGCGGAATTTCGCTCGCATCGAGCACGCCCAGTCGTCCGCTCGTGCCGGCGCCGACGTAAAAGAAGCGCCCGTTATTTTCCAGCGCCGCCGCCACCAGGGTGATGCCACGGGCGAGCGGCTCGGCGGCAGAGCGCAGCGCGAGCTGCACGAACTCTTCCTCGGCGACGAAAAGATCCACCAGCTCACGCGGAGAAAGACTTTCCAAGCCTAACGAACGTTGGTTGATTTGTTCGGTCGTCGCGGGGGCGATTTCGGGCAACGATTTTTCCGCACTCAAGCCGAGCGTGGGCGTGCGACCGAGCGCCAGCCAGGCCGCACCTAACGCCGAAGGTTTTTCCGCCACGAAGACTTTTGCGGTTGGCAGCGTCACCGCCAATTCTCGCTCATACGCCTTGACGTAGATCGAATGACCGCGAAACAAACCGCCGAGCAGTGCGACGGGCGGTGCGCCGAATTCCAGCCGCGCCGCGACCGCGGCGGTATACGCTGCCAGCACGTGCGCGCCCACGCGCAAAATTTCATTTACCTCGGCGTGACCGGCCGCGCCCGCCGAGAAGACGATCGGGGCGAGCATTGCGATTTCCATTTTGCCCGCGATCTGCGCCCAACGAACGAGTTCATTCAAATCGTTCAGACTGAGCACGCGCAAGATTTCCTGGGCGAGGTCGCTGCTGCGGCGATGCAAATCGTAATCGCGCAGGACGAAGCGCAGCATTTGCAGCGAGAGGTAGTAGCCGCCGCCAGCGTCGCCGAGAATGTGGCCCCAGCCGCCGGCGCGTTCGACGCGACCTTTGCGGCGCCCGGTGATGGAGGAACCGGTCCCGGCGTTGACGGCGATCCCATCGCCCTCAGCAAAGGCGGCGGCGAATCCGGATTCGCGATCGCTCCCCGTTACGATCATGGCCTCCGGCCAGACTTCCGCGCAAATTTTTTGAAGCTCGGTGCGATCCGCCGGCGTGCCGCAGCCGGCCAGGAAAGCGCCGACGCGGCTGACCTTCCGGGGCAACTCGCGCCAAAGCTCCCGGATTTGCGCGGCACTCGTTAGGCGAAAATTGGCCGCGGCGAGCCGGCCTTCCTCGACGAGTTGCAACTCTGCGCCGCCGGACTCGAAAAGCATCCACGAGGTCCGCGTTCCGCCCCCTTCGATCCCGAGAACTCGTTCGCGCGCTGCTTCCATTCGCCGGAGAAGGTGCAACCGCTTCCCCGGGCAGGCCACTGGAGATTGCCGTCCGCGGCGCTCTTTGTATGATCGCTCATGGCGGAAACAGAAGCGGCGGCGGCGAAACGAGTCGTCGTCTTGCGCAAGGAGATCGAGGAGCACAACCGGCGCTATTACGAAGAGGCCGCGCCGACGATTTCGGATCGCGACTACGATCGTCTCTATCGCGAGCTGGTCGATCTCGAGGAGCGCTTCCCGCAGCTGAGCACGCCTGGATCGCCTACCCACCGTGTCGGCGGGGAGCCGCTCAAGGCGTTTTCCCAGATCACGCATCGCGCGCCCATGCTTAGTCTGGACAACACTTATTCGGAGGAGGAGGTGGGCGCGTTTTACCGGCGCATCGAGAAGCTTCTGCCTAACGAGAAGATTCCGGTGGTGGTGGAGCCGAAGGTCGACGGGGTGGCCGTTTCCCTTCTCTACGAAAACGGAAAACTGAAGTATGCCGCCACTCGCGGCGACGGCACGACCGGCGACGATATTACGCAAAACATCCGCACCATTCGCTCCCTGCCGAAGGAGCTAAAAGGGGATGCCCCGCAGCTCTTCGAAGTGCGCGGCGAAGTCTTCATGACGAAGGCAGGATTCGCAAAGCTCAACGCGGAACGGAGCGAAGCCGGGCTGCCCGTTTTCGCCAATCCGCGCAACTCCGCCGCCGGCTCGTTGAAGCAGTTGGATCCGGCGATCACGGCCCGGCGGCCGTTAGGCGTGATTTTTTACGAAACCGACGCGGTCGAAGGAATCGAGCTGACACATCATTCCAAGCTTTTTCCGTTGCTCAAGAAGCTCGGGCTGCCGTGCAGCGAGCGTTGGTGGCCGGCCAGTTCGCTCGAGGAAATCCTGCGTGCCATTCACGAGCTGGAAAAGATTCGCCACGATTTTGTCTACGAGACAGACGGGGCGGTCGTGAAAGTGGATGCCTTCGCCCAGCGCGAGTCGTTAGGCATGACCGCCAAAGCGCCCCGTTGGGCGATGGCCTTCAAGTACGAGGCGGAGCGGGTCGAAACCAGGCTGCTCGATATTCTCATTCAAGTCGGCCGGACGGGCGTGCTGACCCCGGTGGCGGCGCTGGCTCCCGTGACTGTGAGTGGCAGCACGGTTTCCCGTGCCACGTTGCACAATGAAGACGAGATCAAGCGCAAAGACATCCGAATTGGCGACACGGTGGTGATCGAGAAAGCAGGCGAAGTCATCCCGGCGGTGGTGAGTGTGCGGACGGATTTGCGCAAGGGATCGGAAAAGAAATTCCGCATGCCGGCGAAATGTCCGGTTTGCGGAAGCAAGGTGGTAAAGGAGGAAAAACAGGTCGCGGTGCGTTGTGTGAACGCGCAATGCCCGGCGCAGTTGAAGCGACGGGTCGAACATTTCGCAGCGCGCGGCGCGCTCGACATCGAGGGCCAGGGTGAGGCAATGGTCGAGCAGTTGGTTGAGCGCAAACTGGTGCAGGAAGTGAGCGACATTTATCGCCTCACGAGCGCGCAACTGAATGAGCTGGAGCGAATGGGCGAGAAAAGCGTGCGCAACCTGCTGGACGCGATCGAGCGGAGCAAGCAGCAGCCACTCTGGCGGCTCCTCTTCGGACTCGGAATTCTGCATGTCGGGGTGAGCGCAGCGCGCGCCCTGGCCGATCACTTTCCCGATCTCGACGCCTTGATGAAAGCTTCGCCGGCAGAGCTCCAGCGCATCCCTGACGTGGGCGAAGTCGTTGGGGCGAGCATCTTTCAATTTTTCCAGGAGCCGGGGAATCGCGAGATGATCGAGAAGCTGCGCCGCGCCGGCTTGCGCCTAACGAGTGATCCGAAAGTGAGACCGGCGGGCGATTCAAAGATCAAGGGAACAACCTGGGTCATCACCGGGACGCTGAGCCAGCCGCGCGATGAGATCGCCGAGGAGATTATTCGCGAGGGCGGCAAAGTGAGCGGGAGCGTGAGCAAGAAGACGAGCTTTGTGCTCGCGGGTGAGGAAGCGGGGAGCAAGTTGGAAAAAGCGAAGACGCTCGGGATCAGGATCATCGGCGAGAAGGAGTTTCGGAAACTTCTTGAGAGCAAGCCGCGGCCGGCGACGAAAGAATAGGATTGCCTTCGATGAGTTGGTTAGGTAGCAAGCCAAATCATGCGCTATCCAAACCAAATCCTCCGGGTTTCCTGGCTGGTCGTCCTCCTCTGTCCGCTCGTCGCGGAGGGCGGCAGTTTTTCCCTGAACGAACAAAGCGTGAGCGGCCTCGGCACCGCCTATGCCGGTGGAGCGGCGCAGGCTGGGGACGCGTCGACTCTTTACTTTAATCCGGCTGGAATCGTCCTGCTCGACCAGGGCGAACTCCAGCTTGGAGCCCAGGTAATCATCCCGAGAGCGACATTTAGTAACCAAGACTCTCGTTACGTGTTGCCGGGCACACCATTCGATGGCCTGCCCTTGACGGGCGGGAACGGTGGCGACTGGGCCCGACGATTGCCGCGACCCAGCAAGCCTACGCGAATGCGGGCTTCCTCCCGGGCGGGCGCGACGGCGTTGCCGAAGTCACCGGTGATGGCTGGAGCCTCGGCTTCACGCTGGGCGCGCTCCTGGAATATCGGAAGGGAGGCGACGATTCATTTTTCCAAGAGGGGCGTTTCGGGGTGAGCTATCGGTCCGGGATCGATCACACCCTTACTGGGCGCGGAGAGTTCCGCGGTGTGCCGCTAATTACCGCGCCGGGCGCGCCGGTGCAGTTTCCGGTGCCGGGCGCGCTGCAAGGGGTTTTCTTCAACCAGAACGCGAGCGCGCAGCTTGATCTGCCGGACATTCTGCACTTCAGCATTTATCAACGCGTTGCCCATCAGTTCGGCCTCATGGGCGACATCGCCTGGACGCATTGGAGCCGGCTGCAAACGGTGCCGATTGTTTTCGAAAACCCCGGCACGCCCGCGAACGTGCTCGATATCAATTACGATGACGCTTTGCGCTACTCGATCGGGCTCGAGTGGTATGCCACGCAAAGGCTCACCTGGCGGATCGGGTTCGCCTATGATGAGACGCCGATTCAAGGCCCGGTATTTCGCACCCCGCGCATCCCGGATAACAACCGCTACTTTCTCTCGACCGGTTCCAAATGGTCAGTCACCCACTGCATGGATATTGATTTGGCCTACGCCCATCTTTTTGTGGAACAGCCAAACGTCGATTTGCTTTTGGATGCCCAGGGTCATTTGCTGCGCGGAAATTATGATGCCTCGGTCGACATCGCGAGCGCGTCCCTCACTTTGCGCTGGGGAGGCGCGCGCGAGCTCGTGCCGGTCTCGAGCAAGGAAGTTCCCGGCTACCGGAAATAAGCGCCTACTTGGGAGGCGCGTCGAGGCGCAACGGCACGGCCGATCTTTTGCTCGGGCCCAGCGCCATCGGTTCTGGTTTCGTTGATCCGGCCTGGACGGTGAAGGTCAATTTTTCCTTCCCGCGCATGACCGTGATCGGCACCGGATCGCCGGCGGTGATAAAGAAGGAGGCGTCGATCACATCCTCCGGTTGATGCACCGGCGTGTTGCCCACCTGCAGGAGGATGTCGCCGGTCTGCAAGCCGGAGCCCGCCGCCGGTGTGTCCTCACGGATTTGAGTCATCTCCGCGCTCGAACCTCCCGCCGGGTTTTCCGCTTCCTGCACATCGATCCCCATCCAGCCATGCCGCGCATCGCCGAAGCGGACGTAGTCGCGCCGAATTTTTTCCGCGGCGTCGATCGGGAGCGCGTAGCAAGCCGAGCCGCCTTCCACGCTGCTGACGAGAATGCCGACGACCTGTCCCTGGAAGTTGATGAGCGGCGCGCCCGCTTCACCGCGCTGGGTGGGAAGATTCACTCGCAGATGGGTGGTCGAGAAATAGCGGCCGAGATATTTGCGGTCAAACCCGGCGACCATTCCGAAACCGGGCGATTCCGGCAGATCGAGCGGATAGCCGATGGCCACGACGGGAGTGGCGAGTCCGAGTCCGGCCGATCTTCCAATCGGCAGAAAAGGTGTCGCCGCGTCCACTTTCAAGAGCGCGATTCCGCTGCGCAGATCCGCCATCAATTGCACGGCGTGATATTTCTTGCCCGCGAACTGCACCGTAAAATTATTCGCTTCACCGCCGACGGAATAGGAGGTGTAGATGGTTCCGGTCGGGTCAACGAAGAAGCCGGTGCCGGAAAGCTCGCTGTGTTCGTCGGTCGCGTGGATTTTGACGACCGCCTTGCCACAACGTTCGAAGATGGATTTTACTTCGCGGCTGATCGCGCCGGCGGTGTCTTCCTGGGCAAGAAGGGCGGGCGTCGTTAGGCCTAGGACGGCGACCAGACCGGCCAGAGCGATCGTGCGCCCGCGGAAATTTTGCGAGCTGCGCCCGGCGCTAAAAATTGAAAGACGGCTCATAACTCACGGGCAGCCGGTCGAGCACATAGCGCGGGGGCGTGGCTCGGTGAGTGTAGGCGCTTTCATTCATCTGAGAACGGGAGAGATCGGGCCCGAGGCTGCGAGTAGCGAGCGGCGACCTGAGTGTGAAACGATCCGCCACCCGCTCGGCCGGCATTTGGTCGAGGACACTGATGCGGGGCAACAGCTCGCTCGAATCCGACATGGCGATTTCGGGAGACTGCGGCGCCTGGTAAACTTTGAGCGAAACCACCGCGGCGCAGACGAGGGCCGCCGCGACCGCCGCGGGATACGAGGTCAGGGAAGGAATGTTGAGCCGGGAAAGAGAATCGGCGAACCGCTGCCAGAGCACGCTCCAGACCGGCTGGCGCAAAAGTTCGTCGCGTTGGCGGCGATGGAATTCGTGGAGGAAATTCTCAAAGTAACCGGGAGGCGGTTGCTCAAACTTTTTCAAGCGAAGCAATGTTCCGATATCGTTTTCGTCAAAGTTGTCCATGCAGCAGCGAGTTTCTAACCAACGGGGTTCTTACGGAATTCGTCCAGATAATTTTGCAGTTGGCGATTCGCGTAGAAGAGCCTCGATCGCACGGTTCCCTCGGAAACGCCAAGAATTTTACTGATTTCTGCGTGTGGCATTCCTTGAATATGAAACATGGTGACGACCGCCCTGTGTTCATCAGACAGTTTCATCATGGCCTCGTTCAATCTTCGCTGCAGTTCGCCGAGGTCCGCTTCCCGCACCGGACTGGTCGTTGAAGTCAACTCGATGAACTCTTTATCGTTCTGAATGCTGGCGTCGACGTCGTCGAGGCTGAGGTGGTAGCGGCGGCCACGCTTTTTCAGGAAATTCAGGGTCATGTTGACCGCGATCGTGTGGATCCAGGTGTAGAACGAGGATTTGCCGCGGAAGCCTTTGATCGCGCGATAGGCCTTGGCGAAGACGTCCTGCAACATGTCGTCGGTGTCCTCGTGATTCGAGGTCATGTTGTAGATGAGGCCGTAGAGCCGGGGTGAATATTTCACGACAAGGTCATCGAACGCCGCGGCGTCACCCGCCTGGGCACGCGCGACGAGTGGCTGGTCTTCGTCGATTCGCGGTTGATCCATTGCCTCCCGGCTACGTTTAGCACGCACCGGAGCGCCCGACGATAGTAAATCGGTTAGGCGACGGGGGGCGGGAAGAGCAATAGCCGGAATCATCGGCGATCGCGCACGGAAAGAAGCCAGATCAAGTTGCCCAGGCTCGCGATAAACGCGGCCACGTACGTCCAGGCGGCGGCGTTCAGCACTTTGTTCACGCCGATGGTTTCATTGCCCGGTTGGATGATCCCCATTTGCTGCAGAATAATCTTGGCGCGGCGCGACGCATCGAATTCCACCGGCAGGGTGATGAGCTGGAAAGCGAGCAGCGCCAGATAGCAGTAGATGCCGATCGTGATCAGCCCGGTGATGCGGAAAAAAATTCCGCCCAGAATGGCGAACGGCAGGATGCGGGTCGCGATCCCGGTCAGCGGCACGATCGCCATGCGTGCTTTAAGCGGGGCGTAAGCGCGCGCGTGCTGAATGGCGTGGCCGGTTTCGTGCGCGGCAATGCCAAGAGCCGCGACCGAGGGCGTGTTGTAAACGTTGCTCGAGAGACAGAGCCGCTTTTGCGTCGGGTCGTAATGATCGCCGAGATAATCGTTGATCTCGACCACGTTGACGTCGCCGATATTGGCCGCCTGCAAAATTTCCCGGGCCGCTTCCGCGCCGGTAATGTTCGAGCTCGCGCGCACGGCGCCCCATTTGCTGAAGGCGCTTTTGACGCGGAACTGCGCCCACAGACCAATGAGGAGCGGGATTCCGATCAGGATGAGATAATTTTGCATTCCGAAACCGTAAGGTGCGTACATCATTTACTACAATACGTCTTCGGGTTAGACGCCTGCGCCCGTTCTTCGTTCATTTGCCGCACGCGAGGTGGCACCCGCTGTCGACGTTTCGCTCTGCGAAACGCGGTATCGGCGAGCAAATCACGCGCAGACCCGCGTCGCCCGCGAAGCGGCGCTCACTGTCGACGTTTCGCTCTGCGAAACGCGGGTATCGGCGAGCAATCACGCGCAGACCCGCGTCGCCCAGAGGGCGACGTCTACAACTCCAGATTGTTTTCGCAGTGCGAGAGCATCCGAATGCCGCGCTTGGTGATCACGAGGACGTCTTCGGTGCGCGTGCCGCCGAGGCCCGGATAATACAATCCTGGTTCCACCGTCAGCACCTGCCCGACTTTGAAATTCGTCTTCTGGAAACGCGGATGTTCGTGGATCTCCAGGCCGAGCCCGTGCCCCGTACCGTGGAAAAATCCCGTCTGCTTCCCGTTGCGAACTTCGGTCGGAAAACCTTGGTCGGTGAAAAACTGTTTTATTTCGTGATGCAACTTAAGACCATCCACGCCGGGCTTCATTTTCTTGAGCGCGAGCGCCTGCCCTTCGTTGACCGTTTCCCAAAGGCGCCGTTGCGCGTCGCTCGCGCGACCGCGCACGACCGTTCTGGTGAGGTCGCCGTAGTAACCGCTCGCGGCGGAACGCGGAAAAATATCCATGATGATGAGGCTGTTCGCCTTCAGCGGACCATGCCCGCGCTCGTGCGGATC
>JBDTCM010000290.1:0-9994 GCA_039923575.1 Chthoniobacterales bacterium | reverse complement strand
CGTTATCCGCCCGCCCGCCTGATCACGGACTGTCCCGGTTCAGCGCGGCGCGGCGTCGTATAGCGCGCCATAGAGCCGGTCGAGATCGACCGGCTTGGCAAGGATCGCCACCGCCCCGATGCCGTCGAGCTGGGCCGGGGACGCCGCCCCGGAGACGAGGATGATTTTCGCGTTCGGATCTTTCGAGAGGATCATGCGGGCGGCGGTCGCGCCGTTCAGACGCGGCATGGAAAAATCCATTAGCACGACATCAGGCTTGAGGCGGCTATAAGCCTGGATCGCTTCCCAACCGGAGCCGACAATCTGGACAACCTCGTGCCCGCACCGCACGACGAGCGCGGACAACGTGGTCCCGACGCCCTTTTCATCGTCGGCGATGAGCACGCGCATCGCTCAGAATAGCTGCTTTTGGAGAATCGTCCTGCGCCGCCGTGCCCGGCCAGCGGCTTGTCACATTGCAGACCCGTTTTCCCTCGGAGCAGAGCACTCCGACCACTTTGCAGAGCGCTCCCGCATTTCTGTATTCGCCTTTGAACGCTCGGCGCACGTCTCCGGCGGCTCCGAGTTGGGTTCCGGCGGCCCCGAGTTCGGCTCCGACGGCCTCAGGTTGGGCTCCGGTGACCCCAGGTTGGGCCCGGCGCCCCGGTGTTCGCCGCCGACGAACCCCGCAATTCGCCCGCAAGAGCTTTTCTGCCCGGCAACAGGAGCGCCCCCAAAAGCCCGCCGCCCGCTCAAAAGATCGCGCCGGAGTCCTTCCTGGAGCGCGCCGAATCGCCCAAAGAGCGTGTCGGGCGGTCCGCCGCTTGCCCAAAAGTCCCCTCCAAACCGACGCAAAAGCGCGCCGATTTCCCCCAAGAGGGCAACAGACCACCAAAAACCCCTCCGAGTGGCCCCAACTCCCCCATAAAACCGACCAACCTGCGCGTCGCCGACCATCAACTCCGCGTCCGCATCCAAACAGTGCGTGCCGAATCCAGGAACCTCCTACTTCGTCCTTCTGCCTTCATACTCTCCCTGCCTCCCCGGCCCGCACCGCCACACGCCACACGCCCCGCCAACGCCCTAACGAGAGCCTAACGAAACCCTGGCGAACAAAAGGAAGACAAAAGGCGGGCCGCAACGGCCCGCCTTTTTTGTTTATTCGAAAGAGCCGATAACGGGTTGTTAGCCCCCGGTAAATGTCGTGAGAACCGATGTCCACGTCACTACCATCTCGCCCTCGACGTAGAACACTACCCGCAAGTCCGCTTCAACCTCTGCCGCGTAGATCGTGCGACCGTAACGGGCCGAGAGCTTGTGAATCCGATGACTGCGCAGTTGCGGATGAAAGGGTCCTCCTTAAAGATCGAGAACATTTCGCGCGCACGCCGCTGCTGTGCGGCCGGGAGTTTGGCCAGAGCGCGCCAAAAGGTTCGCGTGGCGCGGAATCGATAATTCACGCGTCGCCGGGATACGGCTCGTTGAGCGCGGTATCGAGATCGACAAAACGACCGGCCTGGACATCTGCCATCCCCTCGCGGAATGATTCCGGAACCCACGAATCATCGTTCTCGACCACAAACCTGGCGACCTGCGCTCGTTCGCTCGGGGGCAAGGATTTGAATTGCGCAATCAGCTCAGCAGCGCTCATGGCGTTAAGGTAAATCGTTTTCGCCAGCCAGGGCAAGCAGCGAATCGCGTCGCCGGAATCAAAATAGGCACCCATTTGTCTGGCGACGGAAACCTTCGTCCTCATCCTTCTGCCTTCATCCTTATCCCTTCGCTTCCTCAACAGCGGCAGCATCGACGACCTCCCCGGGCCCGCATCACCAGACACCCGCGCAGCCGACGCCACCAGTGAACCCCTAACGAAATCCTAACGAAACCCTGGCAACGAAAGAAACGCCTTTTTTCTTTTTCAGCGTGCCTCAGGCTAAACTCGGAGCGCCCGGGATCGGGCCGAGCGACCCTTCAGAATCCTGGGACAACTCGCGTGTAAGAAAAGATAGCCAAACCGATTACAAATCGATCAAATGCACGCAGTGAGAAAGAAAACGATCCCATCAGTGACTATGCGCGTTCGGCTCGGAGACTCAGAATTGGAGGTTTCGGGGCCATCGGATTTTGTAGAAGAGAAGATCAAGAATTTTCTCGCCCACGCGCCACTCGCTTCAAAAACGGGAAGTTCGAGTTCGGCCACGACCGAAGGATCTGGTATCGAAACAAGGGCAGAACGCCAAGGCCGGCCTCAATCGCCAGCGCAATTTTTCAAGCTTTGCAGCCCACAAACTGACAACGCCAGAACATTGGTTGCCGCATATTTTCTAGAGAAATTCCGAAGTGCCGAGAATTTTACGGCTGGTGAGCTCCGCGAAGTAATCCGTGAGGCAAAGGTTCCCTCGCCTCGAAACCCAAGTGACGCTGTCAATCAAAACATCCGAAAGGGTCTCTTGATGACTGCTGGCGATAAGAACAACAAGATGGCTTTTGTTCTTACATCAGATGGTGAGGCTGCTGTCGAAGATATGCAGCACAAGTCGAAGCCGTGACGTGCCGTTCGTAGAATTTGATTCGTTCAGGGCCGAACTCGGTTATCTGAACGGCGCGATCGCCGAGATTGCGACCAAGACGCTTCGCGACGACGAGATTCGTGAGCGCATACGGCTCCTGTCCAGAGGCTGGCTCTCAGCCGTAAGGCCGGCTATTTTTGATCAACTGCAAAGCACCCGAGAGTTTTACAAGCTCTCCGCGGCGATTGAGAAAATAGCGCAACTGACATCGAAGTTTAAACCTGTCGCGGAGTACCGACGACGGTTGAGGATCGCACAGAACCTAGCAAACACACTTGTCCTCAAGTTGCCCATCGATGGAGCCGAAACAGAGGCATCGAGATCACGGGACCTATTCTTATCAACTATCCCGGACCTTCCGACGGAGCTAGTTCCCACAGCACTCATCGGGTGGCGAAGTAGAATTCAGGCTTTTGTAGACGCTCATAGATTCGACGAATCTGTTTTTGTAATGATTCGCTACCGAACACGCAATGCTTCTCTAATAAAGGCTGTGAAGAACTCTCTTCACGAACGCGGTCTCTTTGGCGTGATCGCCTCGGAGCACCAGTTAACCGATGATCTCTACAATCCGATTGCCTGCCTTTTATGTTGTTCGAAAGGGATCGCCATTTTCGATCGTGCCGAATCTACGGAAACATTTAATCCCAACGTCGCTTACGAACTTGGCATGCTACATTTGCTTGGCCGCCAGTGCTTGATCCTGAAACACCGGGCTTTGCAGACACTTCATACGGATATCTTGATGAAGCTTTACGTACCCTTTTCGGGATCGGTTGCTGCTGGGAAGCTAGTCACCGGATGGGTGCCCTCCGAAGATCGCTCTAGATAAAGGGTAGCTTAGCGGGGTCGGTCTGTGCGGATTGCCATCACTGCGAATAGGAATAGGCGTGTCCGAGAATCTCGGCAGATATCCATTTCCGAGACGGCGACAACGTTTTGGATTTCCGTTGAACCATCAATCACCTTGCGCTTCGGAGTTTTCTTGTGGGATGAAGAGGGCGTGAACGAATCGAACGCTGAAAAGCTGAGGTCAGAGATCGGAGATCAGAGGTCGGGTTTCGAACCGTAAAGCCGCGCACGATGGTTTCGCGAACGTTGAAGGCGGAAATTTATCGCTGAGATCCCGTCGCGGCGGGTGAACTTTGGCCGGAGATCAGAAGCCGGCGAAGCAAAACGGGCGTGCGAGAATCACCGGTAGAGTTTGATTGGTCATTGCACCGGTGGATGGTAATCTCGCCCTCGATGACGATTGCTCAATTGCCCATCGCGATCGATCGCGAACGGATCGCCCGCTTTTGCCGCGAGCGCGGCGTTCGTTCTCTGGCCCTTTTTGGGTCTGTCCTGCGGGACGATTTCGATCCGCAGCGGAGTGACATCGATGTCATCGCTGAGTTTGCACCCGGGGCGTTGCGCGGGGTCGGCTTGCGCTATTTTGATTTCGCGGAGGAGCTGGGGGTCATCCTCGGCCATCGCGTGGACTTCGCCGCGCAGCTCCATCCTCTGCTCCGGGAGCGGGTCAGCCGGGAAGCGGTAAAGCTATATGAGCAGGCGTGAGCCGGAACTGACGCTCCGTCAAATTGTTGAATTCGCAGATGAAATCGCGGCTCTGGTGGCGAGCCGCGGCCCGCAAGATCTGGGGACGAATCGCGAGTTCCGCCGCGCTCTGGAGCGCTGCGTGGAGTTGATCGGCGAAGCGGCCACGCGGCTGCCCGAGGCTTGGCGGGCAAGCCACCCGGCGATCCCATGGCGGCAGATCATCGCGATGCGCAATGTCATGATTCACGGATACGATGAGGTGATTGACGTGGTGCTCTGGGATGTCGCGACGAAGGATGTCCCGCGTCTGCGCGAACTTATCAGCGGGCTTTTGTGAGTAGAGAAACTGGTGGCGCTTGCCGGGGTCGGTCTGCGCATTGCCATTACTGAGCGCCTTGAATTCAGATGGTGGCGAAGGGGCTCCAAACTGGAGTCGGCCCGTTTCGCCTCAAGAGCAAATTTCCTGGACGGTCAAGCCGGCGGCCCGAATCGCTGCGCGAACCGGCGACGCTTAGCGCTTCACGGAGATCTTGTTCTCCACGTCCTTCACGCCAGCCACGTTCCTGGCGATCTCTTGGGCGGCTTCCTTTTGGTCGTCGGAGATGACGAAGCCACTTAACTGCACGGTTCCTTTGAAGGCGGCGACTTGCACGTCGGGGAATTTGAAGTTGGCCGAGTTGGCGAAATTCGCTTTCACCTTTTCGGCAAGCTTGTCGTCCTCCTGCTGTTCGGCAGCCGTCCGCTCGACGGGCTCCCGGTGGCAGCCGGTCAGCGCTGGGCTCAAGAGCAAAACGGCCGCGAATCCCGCAGCGATCGTTCCTCGGATGGTCTTCATTTGGTCACCTCTGCTGCATGGAAGGCTTCTTCATCGGCCTCGATTTTCCGCGCCTGGGCCCGAACGGTCATCGCTCGGTCAGGCCTGACATTGGTTGTCGCACGGTCTCGCTTCTTTGCCACTGAAAAAGCCGAAATGGGAAGATCGGAAATGGAAGATCCGGGTCAGCAAATGGAAGATCGGGTCAGTCCGAGAATCTCGGCGCATTTCCGAGACGGCGGCAACATCTCGGCGTTTCGTTGCACGATCAATCACCTTGCGCTGCGGAGCTTTTTTGTGGACTGAAGTGGGCGTGAAGGAATCGAACGCTGAAAAGCTGAGGTCAGAGATCGGAGATCAGAGGTCGGGTTTCGAATCGTAAAAGCCGCGCCCAATAGTTTCGCAAACCTTGGAGGCCTCGATTATCGCTCGGCCTCTGGCGGCAGAGTTATCGCCGATGTGGTCGAATGGGCGGCGGTTACCTCAAGGTCAGTCCGCCTTCCGCTTTCACAGTCCTGCAGCGCCTGGGTGCGATTGACCAGGAGGTCGCTCGTCGTTTCCATCCCTTTCTCGACGAGGCCCATCTCATCCCCGCTCGTGGCGGTGGTCCGGAGCCCCGATTTCGAGCGCATGGCGCGGGCACTGAGCTGGAGTCGTTCCAGGCCCCGCGTGATAAAGCCGCCGAAAAAGAACGTTGCCGTTAGTCCGCCGATCAAAGCGAGAACGAGGGCAGCGGTCCCGGCCGAGTCCAAAATTTGGCGCGATCGTTCGCCGCGCTTCTCTCCCTCTCCAGCTGTGCCTCTTCCTGATCAAGGCGCTGTAGCATCTGGTGGATCGGCTTCATCGTCTGGTTACCTCGAAGTAAAGCGGCCTTCGGAGCCTGAATTGCCTTCGACCGAGCCTTGCCGGCCATCGTTGCGGTCGAGGTAAAATTCGCTGGCAGCAGGTCTTTCAGGGCCGCGACCCGCCGGACCTGGACCGGATTATCCTCCACCAGCGCCAGCAATCGATTAATCCGGCTATCCAGCCCTTTTTCCCCGCCGGCCAGAGGCGGGAGCAAATCCTCTCGCCGGGTGATGACGAAGGCGCGCGAGTCGCTCTCTGTTTGCAGAAAATCAGTCCGAATCGAGCTGATCATCGCTCTTACCTGATGCGAGTGATCAAGCCAGAGGCGGGTTTCTTGTTGACGCGTGAGCGCGACGGCATGCAGCGCGAGGCCCGCCAAGCCAAGGACGACCGCTGGCAGTCCGATAGAAACCATCGCTTTGGACCGCAGCGGCAGGTCGGACCAGAATGGGACGAAGGAGAAAGCAGTGCGAATAGACTATCCGGGAGCGCCAACCGTGCCGTGGGGCGGCGCTCGACTTTTGCCCGCCACTTTCGAGGATGTTTCTTCCGCTCAGGGGCGGCGAGCGCCGCGATGGTAGGAGAATAGGGGGCAGTCCCGAGAATCTCGGCAGATTTCCATCGCCGGGACGGCGGCAACATTTTGGCTTTTTGTTACGCCATCAATCGCTTTACGCGGTGGAGCTTTTTTGTGGAATGAAGAGGGCGTGAAGGAATCGAACGCTGAAAAGCTGAGGTCAGAGATCGGAGATCAGAGGTCGGGTTTCGAACTGAATTGGAAGATCGGGGGTCAGTCCGAGAATCTCGGCAATTTTTCCTCTCCGCGACGCCGGGGACATTCCGGCTTCTTGGCGCAAATCAGTCGCCCGTCGATCCAACAAAGTTGAGGAGCGTCACGCGCTAAACTGACGCGAGTTGCTTACCCAAACATTCGATCAAAGTCATTGTGGTTACCGATCCAGGCCCAAACGATTTTGTCGCCTTCCCGTTCATCGACGGCGCGGTACTGTTTGCTGATACGGATGGACCAAACATTTGGGTAGCCGCCTAGCTTTTTGAAATGTAGCGAGGGATGGCCAGGATCAGTCGAGAAGCGTTGGTAAGCTTCCCGGGCGGCCTTCTGCGCGTCCTGGTCTAGTCTCGAGAAGAGACGCCAGAAATTGGGACGCGTCTTCGAGGTCACATTCGGCCGAGATCGAGGGGTTCTTCGCTCTCCGCCGACGCTTCGCGCAGGTAGGCCTCCAATTTTGGCCGTGGCCGCGGATCACGGAGAATGCGTTCCCAGGCAGCATCGCCATCTTCGCTCGCCGCGGCGTGCTCGCCGCGATGCTTAACGAATAAAACGAAATCGAGCACCGCACTCTGCTTATCCGGCGGGAGCGAAGCGCTCTCCTCTGCGATGCGGGCCGCCAGGTCAGTGGTTTGCGACATGAAACCAGTCTATTCGAATTGCCGACATTGTCGAAGGGATAAGTCACGCTTCTCGAAGCTGCGCACGACTCCGCGCCCGCTCAGAAGGGGAAGCGGCTTTCAGCCGATGATGCGGATATGACGAAAGGCGTGCACCGACGTGATCAATCTGGGCTTCAATCATTGGGACCTGCAATTTGAAGGGCTGCCCCGGCGGGTGCCGTGGTTCGATGGCGACCAGACGCCACCGCTCCGGAACCATGGCAACCCGGCCAGAGACCGAGAGACTGGCCAAAATGGAAAAGCCGCCAAGGCATCTGCCCGGGCGGCTTTTCGTGGTGGGGAAGTTTGGTTTAGCCTAAGTCGAGCGACGCGAGCGTCGGCTCGTCGATCGTGGCGGTGGCGTAAAGACCGTTGTCGGTTTGATAGCCGACTAGGGCTTCTCTCGTTAACGGGCCGAGCAATCCGTCGACCTCGCCTTTGTAGTAGCCTTCCTGCTGCAGGATGGCTTGGACGTCAGCGATCACACGATCGGGCGGCCGGGCGCTGGCACCGACATAGATCGGCGCATCATAGGCGTAATACTGGTAGGAAGGATCGTAACCCCAGGCCGGAAACCAAAAACCATTGTTGAAGTAGTAGGCGCCGCCGGCAATGATCTCCACGCGCGGATAGCGGGCGCGATACCAACCCTGGTCGTGCCGTTGCGGACGGTAGGAGCGAAACACTTCATACTGCGGGCCCTGCCACTGCGCGGCTCCGTTAAGGGTGTAGCTGGCGTTGAAGGTAACGGTCGGGACATTCTCTGGTCTCGCCTGCGCCTTGAAGTTGGCGTGCTCGGTCTTGACCTTCTGCACGACCTGCGGGTCGGGCTTTTTCATGTGGCCCATACCTTTTTTACCCGGCGGATTCGCAGCGACGGGAGCGGTCTCCGGGTTCGCGGTGGCGGCGGCGGGATTCGCTGACGTGTTGGCGTTCGCCGGTTCGTTAGGAGCGTTCCCGTCTTTTTTCATCATCTTGCCATGGTGCATGCCGGTAGCGTTTCTACCCTGAGCCTTCGGCTCCGCAGCTGGTGCGGGGTTGGCCATTGGTTCGGACGCGGCTTTAGTTTCGGCGGGCGCGTTCGCTTCGGCGCGCTGCTTGCGCATCGCCTTGCGATTTTCCATTGGCTTGGCTTCGCTCGCGGGCCGGGCTTCCCGGGCGGGATGCGCCTGATTCATGCCAGGGTGCGGCTGGTTCATGCCGGGATGCGCTTGCGCTTCTTGCGCCGCGGCGGGTTTCTCGCCTTTCGGGTGTTTCTTGTTGGGTGCTGGCGATGCCTCGTCTTGTTGGGCCATCGCGCTCGCGGCCAACGCCAGCGAGCAGCTAATCAATATCGTTAGTAATTTTTTCATATCTTATTCCTTGGTCGGGTGCGGTTGCTTTCTATTCACTTTCTCTGCGCATCACCGGGCGATTGCCCGTGGCAGAGTGAACACCCGCTCATTAAGAATCGGAGGACAACTCTCTTTTGGTTCTGTCTCTTGCCGGCCTCCAACGCGTTGATGGAGCTGGTCGGCCCGAGCGGCGCACTTGTCGCCGGCCATTCCGGTCTGATACTGTCCATGGCTTCCGAATATGTTTGCCCTGGTTAACACTGAACGAGCCGTTGCGACAGTCGCGGTCTTTGTCCTGACGTTCCTGATCACGATCTCGCTCGGGCGTCTCCTCAAGCGCCGCGCGGGTGTGCCGTTTGGGATTTTCTTTCAGCTCTTTTCGCTCGCGCTCAGCTTTTACGCGGCGGCCTGGATTTATGGACTCGACATGCGCTGGCGCAATCATGCCGGCGCTGCGCTTGTCCTCCTCAGTACGGCGGTCGTGATCGCGCTGGTCGATCGCTATCTCTGGGATCTTTATTTCGAACAGCGCCGCCAGACGGTGATTCCGAAGTTCCTGCGCGAGCTGGTCGGGGCCGTCATTTTCCTGATCGCGCTTCTCCTCGTCCTGAGCTTCGGCTATCACGCCGAGCGCGAGTTGACCGGGCTTGTCACGGCCTCCGGCGCGGCCGCCATCTTCCTCGCCTTCGCCACCCAGAATCTCCTCGGCGGCGTCATTGCCGGGATGTCGCTGCAAATCAACAAGCCTTACAAAGTGGGCGACTGGCTCCACGTCGGCGAGCGCTTTGCCGAGGTCATGGAGATCAACTGGCGCTCGACGCGTTTCCGGACGAACGACGCGATTTATCTCGACATCCCGAATAACGAGATCGTCAGGCAAACCATCGTCAACCTGCATTATCCGCAACAGTTGCACGCGATGCGGATCGTGGTCGGGGTCGATTACAACACGCCGCCGAACAAGGTGAAAGACGCGCTCATGCAGGCCACGCTCCAGGCCGAAGGGGTGCAAAAAAATCCGGAGCCGAAAGTTTACCTGAAGGACTTCGGCGATTTCGCGATCAGTTACGAAATCAAATTCTGGATGCTCAACCACCAGGAATTTAACAACATCTGCGACGCCATCCGGACCAACATCTGGTACAAGTTCAAGCGCCAGAAAATCACCATTCCATTCCCGATTCGCACCCTCGAGATCCATCGCAAGGCGGCGATCAAGCCGCACGAAGAACACAGCCAGACGAAGGCCATCCTCGAAGGCGAGCCGCTCTTCCATTGTCTGACCGGCGAGCAGCTCGATCATCTCATCCGCGGCTCGCGCACGGTCCACTTCGGTCGCGGGGAGAAGCTCATCCAGCAGGATGCGGAGGGAGCGTCGATGTTTGTCCTCTTGCATGGCGCGGCGGCCGTTTCGGTGACGCAGAACGGGAGCATGATCCGGGTCGGATCTCTGCGCATGG
>JBDTCM010000289.1:0-8964 GCA_039923575.1 Chthoniobacterales bacterium | reverse complement strand
GTGGCATTTGCACCCGACGCGGCTGACGCGGGAGCTGCCGCCGCCTCTTTCTTTTTGGGATGTCTTTTCTTCGCCGGGCTCGCGGATGCGCCAGGCGCCGGCGATGATGCCGAAGTGGTCGCAGGAGCCGGACTTTGCGCGACCGAAGTTGCGACGGAAAACGTCGCCAGAGAGAGCGCGATCGCTAAACTAAAGAGTTTGTTCATTCTGCAGCCTAATGGCAACAGGCGAGTCTCAACAACAATAAAGTGTTCGCTTTCGCAGATTTTGATTCGCGTGCACGATAAGGTGTCGATAGTGAGCTCTGACCCGAATCCGACTACTGAATTAGCAGATCAGCAGCAACCGCGCTGGAGATCCCGGCGGTGTTGCGGGCGCGCGGTGAATGCAGGGCGGGACCGCGCTCCCGGGCCAGTCCACCGCGATCCGCCAGAGATTGCCGACCCCGAAGGAATAAGGTCGCGCCCCCTCGACGGCCGCGTAATGCAGGTCGTAGCAATACTCCCGCAGGGCGGCGCGAAACTCATCATCATCTGCTTCCGCCCCGAGATTTTCTCGGAGCTTTTCCCGGGTCTTCGGGATCTCCACCCTGCGACGCGCTTCCTCGTTCCGTAAGCCTTCACTGGCCGGCCCGAAGTAAGTGCAGAGCCAGGTATCGGCCTCGACCGGCGCGCTATCCACGTGGAAGGAAAACACATCCGTCCGGACCGGGCCCGGCTCGTCGTCGCGGGGATAGTCATGAATGCAGTTGAGCACCGGAGCGCGCGCCTGCTCCCGCAACTGGCGCAGATCTTCCCGCAACTCGTTGATTGCCATCCGACCCGCCGGGCTCACCGCGAGCTGAAGGAGTTCTCGTTCCTCGATTGTCACGACGCCCGCGCCGGCTCCGAGTTTCTCGATCACCTCGCCGAAATCCCCGGGCAGCGTGCGCGACCAGCAGAGAGCATTTACCCCTTGGGCGAAGGGCGTCGCGACCAGCTCCGCAAAGCTGCGCACGGTTTTGATCCGGAAATAATCGAGAGAGTCGAGGACAGGTGACACGGGGGTACAGGATCGTCTTGGAAGGGCGAATTAGGAAGGACGGTTCGCGATTTCCGCCAGCCAATCATTCGCGATCTCAGTAAACTGGGCGACGCCGAAGGCGTTCCCGAACAAGGCCGCGGCTCCGAGGACCGCGACAACCGCAGAGTTCGGCTTTCCACATTAGCGAGTAACCGTTAACGAATAACAAACGAGCCTTCGCTCGTTGCTGTGTCGATAGTGAGCTCTGACCCCGAATCTGCCGCGCGATCGTTGTACAATAGCGAGTAGACCAGCTGCTCGTCAGGGATGCGAATCCAGGGGTAGTAGATATACGTGTCAGAGTGCATCATAAAGGCGGGCTTAGTCAATACTTGGGTAAACAGACTCCGCACGTCCTATAAGGCTCGGGTCACGCCTTGCTATCGGTGTGCTCATGACAGTATAATCTGATCAATAACGTTCGTCAGTTCCGTGTCGATACGTCGCCGTTCTCCACTTGCGACACAACGTAGCAGGCTGCCAACTTCGTTATCACTGAGACCAACTATGAGGCCTCGACCATCGCGGAACGTGTCTCTGCACCGTTCGACGAAGAGGAGACGATCTTCAAATTGCCGACAGCAGAGGAGGCCGAACGTTCCGCGATTCGTCGAGAATCGACCCGCGAGTTGATCCAGTTCGGGATTGCTAACGTCATTACGGTAATTTTTGCACTCAATAAAAACATATGGGCAACCCACTTTGCGAACTCTGTGCAGTATCTCGAACGGACCACTCGTCGCGGAATTGCTCATGACGATGTCGATACGTTTTCGGCCTTGGTGAATCTCTCGCTCTTTGACTGGGGTCACCAAGTGCGGAAAAAAAAGGAACTCAAGAATACCCGTCATTAGGCGGTGATAGGAACTCGCCGCAGTAGCGCCAATGGTGATGCCGCGAAGAGTATGTTCAAGCGCGAGAGCCAGTGCTCGTTCGTTTACTTCGTCCGGCAGAAGCGCGAGATTCTGCTGTTCGAGTCGCGAAAGATGTTTGCGGTACTCGGCTAGCACTTGTGGGTGGTCGCGTGCAAAGGCGGCGATGTTCTCCTTCGTGCATGGGTATATTGCGGATACATCCTTTTTTGGTGACCCGCTTGCGGCCGCTTCTCAGGGTCTGAACCAAGCTGCTGCCGGCGTTCAGATGCTCGGCTTGCAAGTAGTTAAGGATGTAGTGCTGATAAAACGACTACTGGTTGTATGAGAAAGTATATCGCGCGATTAACTTCGGTACTAGGACAAGCGGGCGTCCGTCGGCTATTGGCAGATCGAAGTATTCAGACCTCCACTGGTGCTCGTGCGCATCGTAATACGGAGGCAACGGAAGCGTAGAAGTCGCGATGCTATGCAGCTCACATTGTTCTTTCGTATAAATAGCAAGCTTGCGGCGAATGATGTTCGTTGTGAGGTCGGAAATCTTGTCGCGCCCAATTCCTTCAATCATCAACTCGCATTCTTCGAGCGATGTCAGTGAACCAGTCTGCACAGCGGAAGAACGTGATAGTGCGTTAAGCAAATCATCGGCTTGGATGTTGCCTATGCCCGCTCCTTGCGAACGCCCCCGCGAATATCCCAATCGAGTTTCATTCGGCTCGCGAAGATGGCTCAGCGCTTCGAGCGCGCGCACGCGATCGTTTGCGCGAATCAAAGTCACGATTCGCTGGAAGAAGTCCACGATGATCTGATGAGCGTCTTGTGACCAAGGATCGGGTCGCTGCGAAATCGCGAACGGATCGATGAACAAAAAATTGTCTACGCCGACTTCTAGATCTACAAAGTCGAGCTCAGACTGAGATTTCCCAAGCTGGTAACATTCGGATGCTTTCATGACTTCTAATCTATGATTAGGTGAGAGAACTTCGGATGTAGCGCCGAGTCTCGTCGTCTGGCACCCAGAGGTAGGCGCCTTTCAGCGGCCGGGTCAGCAATATGCGATAAGCCTGCCCAACCCGCTCCAATAGCGCTTGTGAATCCGGTCCGGATTCATGTCCTTCCGCACGTGCGCGGCCCACAGCGGCCATAATTCCAGACTCGTGAACAACGTCGTGGTTCACGTGCCACTTACCGTTCCGCCAAACCAAGTCGTCTAACCAAAGAATCCCCACGTAATCGTAGTCAAAGCCTCGAACGGCATAAGGGCATCCAACTTCGCAGAGAGGATCGTCTGCCATTCTCGAGCCGGGAGCGGCGCGAATAAATGCCGTATAATCTTTGCCCCCACGGGGCACGAAGTTCCAGACGCGGGACCAGCACCGCGTTTCTCCATTCTCCAAATACTGCTCAGAGAAATCCTGCATGCTCGGCGGTAGGTCATGCGGCGATGCGCTCGTTGCTGTCTTCCACTCACGTGAATAGGACGACAACAGGCGCACCGACTCTCCTTCATGAGCTCTATCGCGCAGCGCCCGTTCGAGATCGGCGGGTGTATCGAAGATTCGAAATTCAAACGGCGTGGTGAGCGTTCGCCGCCTCGCTCGATAGAGCGACGTTTCCTCTGCCGCAAGAGCGGTCGGCTGCCCTCGCTCAGTCGGGAAATCTATCACATTCTACGGCGGAACCTCAGGCGTTCCCGCTGCCCATGCCGTCGCCAGCACTCGGTTCTTGCTGATCGAGTCACCTTCTAAAACGGCTTCGACCCAGCTGACATATTCAGCAGATCCGCCGCACCGAAATTGGGGACCTTCTAAGCTGATTAGCTCAGGCTCGCCGGCCCCAAGTTCCAGGGACCACCTCGCTATGTCGCTGACACTGGTGTTCTCACGTTCTCTGTATCCCTGTGCCGGATCCAATAAGAAAACCGTCAACTGCGATGTTCGGATGATGTGATATGCCTGCGGTCCGAGTCCAGTGACGAAACC
Organism: Chthoniobacterales bacterium; assembly: GCA_039923575.1. GTDB lineage: Bacteria > Verrucomicrobiota > Verrucomicrobiia > Chthoniobacterales > UBA10450 > Palsa-1392. Next base: position 5,048 of record JBDTCM010000289.1, on the reverse strand, counting down.
GAATTGCCCTCGCCCGGCCTTGTGCTCGGGGTTGATGAGACCGTGTGCTTCATCTACGATTGCCACCAAGTTCTGGCAATCTTGAGATCCATCGCGGAACTCAATACCGAGATCCCTCACAAGCTGGAGGTTTGATCGCCACTCGGCGGCGTCCGCAAGGAATGCCTTCCCGTGCTTCTTTCTAAGTTGTCCAAGTTTCTGCGTAGTGAAAGGCGTGAAGATTGTCGCCTTCCGCACGAGTCCCTCTCCTCCCTCGTCGGCAAGTTGGTCAAAGATCGATGACCAGTTGCTATTCTGGCTCTGCGAGGTCGTCGTAAATACAACGTCACCTTCTGGAAGACGCTCGTCGGTAACGAGGGAAGCCCAGAGTCTTGCGGCTATCGCCGACTTTCCGGACCCGGGCGGGCCGTTGACGACGACGACCCGCTTCTTCGGCTCCGTGCGACCTGTATCCGTAAGGAAGCACTCATCGACGACCGCTTTGCAGAGCGCGAACGCTCTCCGTTGATTGTCCAGCAGCTCGAACGGGGTGGTTTCTGGATGGAGAATTTGAGCGCCGATCTGCGCGACGAAGCCGCGCTGCTGTCGATAACGTCCGGTCGCGAACTTGAATGCGAAGTCCTCGTCCGGCTCCGTCAGCCGGTTTCGGAAGTAATCCGGGAATTTCCCGCTGATATCCTCATCGGCGGTCGTGAAGATCGGATAGTCGCGAGCCAAGATGTCATTGGGAGCCGCCGTGTAGGCGCGCGTGTAGACTTGGTGAGTGAACAGGACGCAACCGTACACCTTGGCAGGGTCTTCGATAGCAGAGTGGAATCGACGGCAATATTCCGTGTAACCGCGGACTTGATCGGACGGATGCAGCTCTTGCCGGCCGGCACGATCGATTAGCCCTTCCGCCTTCCCTGGCTTATCAGCCGCTGTTGTCCAATCTTTCAACTCGATGATGACGGCTGCGGGAGCAGCTTCGTGGCGGCCGAGCAAGACAACGTCCGCCCACGAAGACGCGGCGGGCATTTGGTATTCCAACGCCAGGTTACCACGACTCCCGAAAAATAGATGTAGCGGTTGGAAGGAGGGGGCCTGAAACGCATGACTAAGCTTACTAAGCGATGTTTCCCAAGCTTCTGCTTCCTGTTCCCCGTAACGCCCAGTCTCTTCCTGAAGCCTCGTGACTAGCCCTGCCGTATCATTGCCTACTCGGCGTCGGAAGTCTTCGATCGTTATCAGCATTTAGAGATCTTCGTTGTCGTCAAAGAGCTGAAGAGCAATGAGGAATGGCTCATCGAGGTCCATGCCAGAGTCGATGTCTGGCTGGATTCGCTTGAAGCCCGCGTGCATCAAACACATGAGATGCAGGCCGGAGAATGCTTCCTCGGGTATCGTGCGCAGCGTGTATTTCTTGTCAGGGCTGGCGTAGTCGAGGCCGCTGCGACCGAGCATCCCGATCTCAAAGGCGATGGCGCGGACTTCCTCGACGTCCATCGATGCGAAGCGCTTCAGCGCGTCGAGTAGGAACCACACGGCAGCGGGATATTTCTCACGCAGCAGTTCGGGGTTGGTCGTCCCTTCCTTGACTGGCGCCTCGGTGACTTCGTGCCGACCAGGGTCGGGCTTCCATTCATACCATCCTCGCACGCCGAGGAGATCGGCAAAGGAATCGACCAAATCGTATTCGTCGCCGGGATGGAGGGCATCGCGGCGGTCTTTCCAGAGCTTGAAAAGTCGGGGCGATAGATTCGCGCCATCGAGCCGCTCGTAGTGTGTCCAGAAGTCGGTGGCGCCATGCGCGAAGTCATCGAGAAAAAGAGCCGCGGCACCATTGAGCGCGGTAGTGGCGCGGAGGACTTTTGGCGGTGTAACCTTTCGAATCTCGGGATGATTCGTAGCAGCGAGCGCTTCACCCGCTAGCCGGTGCAGCGAGACGAACTGCGCATGGCGCAGTGCGGGCAGCTCGCGAGATAGCAGCGTTTCGATCCACATATCTAACGGCGTATTGAAGACCGCCCCGCTGAGACCGCCCACCAGATCGAGTACAACACGCGTGATCGAATCCCCGGAGTAACCCTGCCTCTCCAGCTTCTTGATGTCCGGCGCGAGGGAGCGAATCGCCAGTTCCCGCGACGCGGCGGTGGTCGCGAACCAACGATTGCGGTTACGTTCGCGCGCGAGCGATTCGAGACGGATGTGCGTGAGTTCGTGGGCTTCAATGTGCTGACGATCGGGTGCGCTAAGTCGGTCGCTAACTTGCACAATGTGATGGTCTCGCCCCCGCTTCCAAGCCATCTGCGCGACACCGCTGAGTTGTCCCGGCACCGGTTCCGTTCGCACTTTCACTGGATAGCCGGAGACCGCGGCGACTTCCGTTTTGTAGGTTTCGAGCGCTTTGAAAACGCCGGAGCTTTGCGCCTCAGCGAGTTCGCCCTCTGCGCTCAAGTAGAGCCTCCGGCCTTCGGCGAAGACGGGCTGCGATCGCGCGTCCATCACCTCGGCGCGGCGGACCATCGAATCGAGTACCTCGACAACCTGCTCGGGCTGATTCTGCGCGTTGAAGAGCATGGCTTTGCCGACCCACGCATTAGCGAACTCCGGATGCGACGTGATGGCTTCATCGAAACACCGCAACGCCTTCGCCGCATCGCCGAGTTCCTGCGAGACCGCCGCGAGACTGTTCAGCGCATACGGGTCGCCTGGCTTCAACTCCAAGGCGCGCGTGAAGAAGCGTGACGCCGTCGCGAGATCCCGGTCGTGCTTCACGTAGATATTTCCAAGCACGACATAGCTCCAGGCGTCGTCCGCCTTGAGGCGCAGCGCGTCGATCAACTCGTCCTTGGCCGCTGGCATGTCGCCAAGTTCAAACAGTGTCATTGCGAGTTCGCGGCGCGCATCGGCCATTGCGGGATCGAGCTCGAGCACCCGCTCGTAGATGTCCTTCGCTTTTCGGAACTAACCGCTCTTCGCCCGCTTCGCCGCCTTCTCGAGAAGTCGACGCGCCTCCGTTTGCTTTTGCTCGGAGGCTTGCTCGAAATGAATGGTGGCAACGCCATCGCTGATCTCGACGTCGACTTCTCCGGGCAGATAACCGAATTGCTTGCGGATCACGTCAATGATTTCGGAAGTGGAAAGCCCTCCGCTCAAATCCTGCGGCGAAAGGAATTCCAGATCGGCAAGTCGCACCACGATTGTCATCCTGCGCAATCTATGGACTTTCTTGGACCAAGCGTCTCGCGTCGGCGTTCTCGAAAGCTAACCGACGTGGGATTATCTAAACTCTTGATCACGCGCGCGGCTCTCGTTTTTACCCAAAAGAACAAACGGACGACGAAGCCGGCCATGCCGTGGGGCGCGAGGTGGTCTTCGAAGTGGATGAGGAGCGAGTGCGGGCCATGGGTGAGCGGCTTTTCTAGAGGGGCGGTCTTCGCTTGGCAAGAGCGAAGAAAATTAAGAAGTCAGAAGGCTCGCGTAAAAGGCGAGAGCGCCCGCGCGATTCAGATCGCGTAAAGCATGGCGGGCGGAGGGGCGTCGGAGTCGACGCGGTTCTTGGTTAAGCGTTGTTGGTTATTGGGGGAGGATGTTCGGAGGCGGTTCTTATTTGAGGAGCGATTGCAGGAAAGCGATGGCGGCCGCGTAGGCATCTTCTTCGGGCACGCCGCGAAAATAAAATTGGCGGACCCGCCGCCGGCCGGTGTCGTCGCGATAAACTACGCGATAAACGGACCGCGAAGGCAGGCGGGTAATGCCGATGATCGGTGCGGAAAGCCCAAGCGCCTTCAGTACCTGCGCCGGAATCTGATGAACCCTCCTGCCAGGAATCTCTCGCATCGCCCGATCCCGGATGCGCATCGCCTCCCGCAGGCTCTCCTCGGAGTGTCCTCTGACCGATCGCCTGAACACCGGTTTGCCGGTCGGACGGAGTCGGACCTGGTATCCATCCTTGGTCTTTGTGATATTGCGCAGTTCGTGCCTGGCCTCGAGCCGGACATCGAGCCCTTTGAAACGGCTGCGGGCGGCTCGCCATCGTGCCCACGCGTCGAGAGTCTGTTTTCTTCGCGGCTGTGGCGACCATTCTGCCATGGGCGGTCGCTTGATAGGAGGGAGTTTCAACCAGCTTCGAATCACCAAGGGGAGATTTACCGGACGGACCCGGGCTGACAAGCGAAAGGTGGCGCGGCAGGGCCGACGCCGGTTCTCGTTTATCGGCTGTTGGAGCGAAGCGAAGTGCAAAGTGCAAAGGCTCGCGTAAAAGGCGAGAGAGGGGCGTCGGGGCCGACGAGGTTCTTTGTGATTTGTTATTTGTCCGCGTAAAAGGCCTGCGTCCCACGCGGTTCAGACGGAAGAGAGCAATGGAGTGACAGGGGGAGCGACATAGACGGGACGCCGCGAGGTAGCACGGAGGTCGAGCTGATTTGTTTGGATCTTAAGCGCACTGCGAGCGCAGCCGGCTTGAGTCTAAAGTGTGGATACATCCCGCGGCGGCCTGGCAGACGAATCTCAGCTCAACATGTTTCGCTGGATTTTTCGGTTGGTCGCATTCGCCCTCGCGGGAAAACTCATTCATCGCTACCTCGGGTCACAACCGCGGAACACCCCTCCGCAAGGTTGAGCGGCGTTGCCCAGCTGAAGTGTTTGCGTTCTTCTCCTCTCGGAGCGGCTGTATCGGGTCGATCATCATCTCAATTCTCGGCACCATTCTGCTGACGCTCCTCGTGCGCGGTTGCCATGGGTAAGGTCGCGTGGCGTCGGAGCTGTGCGCCGGAGCTGTGCGTCGGAGCCGACGCGTGATTGGTCCGCGTAAAAGGCCTGCGTCCCACGCGGTTCTTTGCTCTTCGGAACGCTGACATCTGACGTCTGATCTCTGACTTCTGACGACGAAGCTTGGAACTGAGTGGTTTCCGTCATGGACCCGTCCAGTGAAGGCGAGGAAACCGAATTTTCTGGTGAATATGGAAGAACTCCCTGCGTCAGGTTATTGCGTGGATCCAGACAATTGCTCGAATGGTGGGTCGGAGGCTTCGCCGCGCGATGCCGACTCGGCTGACCCGTGCGAG
>JBDTCM010000288.1:0-3690 GCA_039923575.1 Chthoniobacterales bacterium | reverse complement strand
GGTAATTCATTCGCGCTGGGAAGTCTCGCACAATGGTCGCTACAATCATGGAAGTGCGCCACTAGAGCGACTGCCAGAAATGACTTCCGGCTCTGCCGGCAAGTTGCAGCGTCCGCTGTCCTCAGCGGATGGGAGATGCGGCCGGCTCGCACGAGATGCGCTGAGGACAGCGCACGCTACAACGCTTCCTCTCGGAGCGATGCGAAGGTTGTCCGGAAGCTTCTTTTGGCAATCGCTCTAGATGACAAGTCAGGATCCGACGCCCTCCTCCGAAGTTATCTTCGCGTCGCGTAATCGAGCGCCTTCTGGAATTCAAAGCGTTTCACTTCCGCCGCGAGCGCGGGATCGTTCACTGCTTCGATCAATTTCGGATTTTGCAGCAGATCGAGGTAACGCTGTTGCTTGATCAGATCGATGATTTCCGGGTCGTCCCGCAGGGCAACGATCCTCGGATTTTCCGTCAATTCTTTCGCTCCGGGATAGGAGAGGAAACGCTCCGCACTCTGCGGGTTGGAAACCATCGAGCCGACTTTGCCGAGCGTCTGGTAGGTTTGATCGGGCACGGCGTCCACCGCCTTGACCGCTTCGCCTAACGAACCCAGCTCGATCGAGTTCTTCAGATTCGCGAGCGAGGCCACCAGCGGCGGCGGGGTCGGACTCGGAGAGGGCGCAAAGACAGTGAGCGGCGCGGGCGAAGGTGCGGCGGCGGCCTGGGGGTGCAATTCCGCACCGGCGATCGCGCCGAGGGAGCGGATCGCCACGACCACCAGCCAGACAGTGAAGAGCCCAAAGAAAATTCCCAGCGCCGCTCCGCAGGCACCGTAGAGCAGACGCACCGTCCCGGCACTTTTCTGGCCGGTGCGATGGAAAAGCATCGATCCAATCAGGTTGATGACCGCGTAGACAACGAGCCCAAGGAGGGCGCCGGCGAGGAGCGAAATGACGAAGTCCGGGGCGCGCAGCATCGGACGCAGGAGCGGAAGGAGAAGGCGCCCGCCGAAAAGCGCCGCGCCATAGGCGACGAGGAGCGCCACGAGGCGGACTCCTTGCCTAACGACACCGAGGCGCCAGCCGCGCGCGACTTCGAAAAGAATCAGAACGAGCGCGAAGGAAAGGAAAATGGTCTGCCAGAGCGATGATCCCGTGGTCATGTCGTTAGTCGGTGGGTGCAATCGCCTTTTGCCGGAGGGCATGATCGCAAAGGACGAGCGCGGCCATCGCTTCCACCATCGGTACCGCGCGCGGCAGGACACAGGGATCGTGGCGTCCGCGCGCGACCAGGGTGGTTTCCTCTTGCGCCGTCGTGACGGTTTTTTGTTCGCGCGCGATCGTCGCGGTCGGTTTGAACGCGACGCGAAAGACGATGTTTTCGCCGTTGCTGATTCCGCCTTGCACTCCGCCGGAGCGGTTCGTGGCCGTGCGGACCCTGCCCTCGCGCATTTCAAACGCGTCGTTATGCTCGGAGCCCTTCATGGCGGCGGCCGCGAAACCGGAGCCGATCTCAAATCCCTTCGTGGCCGGAAGGCTGAGCATGGCCTTGGCCAGATCGGCTTCGAGCTTGTCGAAAACGGGCTCGCCCAAACCGGGCGGCAGACCGCGAATCACGCCCTCAAGAATCCCGCCTAACGAATCACCATCCGCCTTCGCCTGTTCGATTGCCTGCATCATTTTTTTCGCCGCGACCGGATCCGGGCAGCGCATCGCATTTGCCTCGACCTCTTCCCGCGTCACGCGGTTCGCGTCCACGGTGGCAGCGATGTCATAAACGTGAGTCACGTAGGTGACGAGTTCGACCGCCGGGTGGAGATGCGCCAGCACTTGACGGGCGACGGCGCCGGCGGCGACGCGGCCGATCGTCTCGCGCGCCGAGGCGCGGCCGCCGCCCTGCCAGTTGCGAATGCCATACTTGGCTTCGTAGGTGAAGTCGGCATGGGAAGGGCGAAAGGTTTCCTTCATCTCGCGATAGGCTTCGGGGCGCGCATCTTCGTTCCGGACAAGGAGAGCGATTGGCGTGCCTAACGTCGCGCCCTCGAAAACCCCGGAAAGAATTTCGCAACGATCCGCTTCCTGGCGGGGCGAAACGAGGGCGCTTTGACCGGGACGGCGTCGATCGAGTTCGCGCTGAATATCGGTCTCGCTCAGGGAAATGCGCGGGGGACAGCCATCGATGACGACGCCGACGCCGCCCCCGTGCGATTCGCCGAAGGTGGTGATGCGAAAAAGGTGCCCGAAGGTGCTGCCCATCGCCGCTTATCTTACGCAGACCCATGGGCAGCAACAATGTGGGAGGGGCCTTTGTGCCCGATAAGGATGGGGAGCCACATCGGATCGGGGCGCAAAGGCCCCTCCCACGTTAAATCGCGGCGAAGGCGGTTTTCAGGTCGTTGCGCAGGTCTTCGACGTCCTCCACTCCGACTGAAAGCCTAACGAGCGATTCGGTGATGCCGAGCGCGATCCGTTTTTCTTCCGGGATGGCGCCGTGGGTCATGATGGGCGGGTAATTCACCAAACTCTCGACGCCGCCGAGGCTCTCCGCGAGGGAGAAGAGATGAGTGTTTTCGAGGAAGCGGCGGGTGCCGGCGAGATCGGTGTCGAGGATGACGGTGACCATGCCGCCGAAGCGATCGCCCATCTGGCGTTTGGCGAGGGCGTGCTGTGGATGGCTCGTTAGGCCAGGATAACTGACCTTCCGCGCCTTGGGCTCCTTCTCGAGCCATTGGGCGAGTTCGAGCGCGTTTTCACAGTGACGCTCCATGCGGAGCGCGAGCGTCTTCAGTCCGCGCATGGCGAGAAAACTGTCGAAGGGCCCGGCAATCGCGCCGACGGAGTTTTGCAGAAATTGCATCTGGTCTCCGAGCTCCTTGTTTTCCCCCACGACCGCGATGCCCCCGACCATGTCGGAATGGCCGTTGAGATATTTGGTGGCGGAATGGATGACCATGTCGAAGCCGAGTTCAATCGGTCGCTGAATCCACGGGCTGGCGAATGTGTTGTCGGAAACGGAGATCAGGTTGTGCTGGCGCGCGATCTTCGCCACCGCTTCAAGGTCGATCAGTTTGAGCAGGGGATTACTCGGTGTTTCCACCCAAATCATGCGCGTGTTGGGTTTGATTGCGGTCTCGATTTTCGCCGGGTCGCTCATGTCGATAAAAGTGAAATCGAGATTGGCCGAGCGCCGGCGCACTTTTTCGAAAAGGCGGTAGGTGCCACCGTAGAGATCGTCGCTCACGACGACGTGCGCGCCGCTGTCGATCGTCTCGAGCGCGGTCGACATCGCAGCCAGACCGGAGGCAAAGGCCCAGCCGCGGGTGCCGCTCTCGAGATCGGCGACGCAGCGCTCGTAGGCGCACCGGGTCGGGTTGATGGAGCGCGCGTAATCGTAGCCCTTGTGCCGCCCGGGGCTCTCCTGCACGTAGGTGGAAGTGGCGTAGATCGGGGTCATGACCGCGCCGGTGGAAGGATCGGGCAATTGGCCGGCGTGAATGACACGGGTAGCGAGATGATGCTTTTTCTTCATAAGAGTTGAATCAGGAAAATGTAGGGTCCGCTGTCTCAGCGGAGCGCTGAATGCGCTGAGACAGCGCACGTTACACTGCCTTCCTCACTTGGGCATGTGCAGCCGGAGGTAGGAAAGCAGATCGGTCCGGGTGATGAGACCGAGGAACCGGGCGCCGTCCATCACGATCGCGA
>JBDTCM010000287.1:0-2943 GCA_039923575.1 Chthoniobacterales bacterium | reverse complement strand
TGCGCGCAACCATTGCAGCCGGCAACCTGCCGGCTGCGACGGGCTGGCAGCCCGTGGTCCCCGGAAATCAGCACTCGCGCTCGAGAAGGTAGTTTGCCAGCGCGCGGAGGGTTGCCGCTTTCTTACCCAACGGCCGCAGCGCGTCGTGTGCCTGGCGCGTCAGTCGTCCCGCTTCCAGGCGCGATTTCTCCAGTCCCATCACCGCCGGATAAGTCGCCTTCTGCGCGGCGGCATCTTTGCCCGCGCTCTTGCCCAGCTTCTCGCTCGTCTGCGTGACATCGAGAATGTCGTCGATCACCTGAAAAGCGAGCCCGAGCGCGCGGCCAAAATCACTCACCGCCGCGAGCTGCGTGGGCGTTGCATTCGCGCTCATCGCACCGAGCCGGATGGACGTTGTGAGCAGGGCGGCGGTCTTGTTTTCGTGGATGTAACGGAGCTGCGCGCGATTGATCTTTTTCCCTTCGCCCTCGAGATCGGCGACCTGGCCGGCGATCAGTTTGCGGCTGCCCGCGGCGGCGCAAATTTCGCGGATAATTTCCCGCATGTCATAGCGCGGCCAGCAATCTGCGGTCGCCGCAATTTCAAACGCAATCGTCAGCAAGGCATCGCCGGCGAGGACCGCGATGCCGTCGCCGTAGACCTTGTGGCAGGTGGCACGGCCGCGCCGGAAATCGTCGTTATCCATGCTCGGGAGATCGTCGTGGATGAGCGAGTAGGTGTGAATGCACTCGACCGCGCAGGCAAGGGGCAGCGGGCTTGTCGTCAGGCCAGCGCATGCCTCGGCGGCGGCGAGACAAAGAATCGGGCGGAGCCGTTTGCCACCGGCAAAAAGCGAGTAGCGCATCGCCTCGTGAATCGTCACCGGCTTGGTGGTCGCCTTGGGGAGAAAGCGGTCAAGCGCGCGATCGACCTCTTTTTGGCGCGCTTTGAGATATCGTTTCAAATCCACGGTTTGCGACTGTGGGAAGTCGCAAGCCCGCACGCAACGAAAAACTTAGCCGCCAACCGCCTGGTAATGGCCGAGGCCGCGTTTCCACATCAGGTTGGCCGCGGCCCACATCGCCAGCATCCAGCCGCATTGGATAGCGAGCGCGCCGTACATTTGCGCGCCGCTCAGCCGTCCCTGGAAAATCACGATCGGACAAAAGAGTTCGTAGTAAAACGGCAGCCACTTCATCACCGCCTGGATGGCAGGCGGCATGATATCGAGGGGAAACATCTGGCCGCCGAGGAAATATTCGAAGCTGTAAACGATGAAAACGACGGTCGAGATCTCGAGAATCCAGAAGGCCATCATGGAGAGCGCATAGGTTAGAAAAAACTGGATGAAGGCCGACATGACAAGCGAGACGAATGCGGCCAGCCAGGTCAGGGGGTCGTTAGGCAGAACAATGTAGCGCCGGAAATAAAAGAAAATCGCCGCGATCGGCAGAATCGTAACCGCGGTGTAAACCAGCCGCCCGCTCAGGAAAATGCTGAGGCGGTAACCGAGATAATTGACCGGCTTGGTCAGGAAAGAATTGATCTGGCCCTCGCGGATATCGGCCGCGATCTGCCACTCGTCCTCGGTCGGAGTGACGAGATTGCTGACCAGGATAGTGAGCAAATAATAATAAATCATCGAGCCGTAGTCGTAGCCGCGCATGCCGCCCCCGCTCTCGCGGAAAATCGCCCGCCAGAGGAAGACGGTGCCAACGAGCGGAATAATTCCGAAGATCGCGCGCAGGAGATAATTCCAGCGATAGACGAAGGTGTTCTGGATCCCGAGGTTGAAGACGGTGAGATATTTTTGCGGCTGCATGAAAATTTAAACCGCGGATTACACGGATTTCACGGATGGGAAAAAGCGGCTCCGCTGGATTCTCCTTCTTCTATCCGCGTTATCAGCGTAATCCGCGGTAAAGAAATTTCCTCTCACCAGCGGCTGGGCAATTTTCGCATTTGGCGGTTCTGCCAGAAGCTCATGATGAGGAGAGCGCAAGTCGCGCCGACCAGAGCCATAAACATGTCTTCCTGCGTGTCCCAGACGTCACCTTGCGTGCCGAGAAAGGCCGAGGCGGCCTCGCCCGAATAGAGGGCCGTCGCCCATTCCAAGAGCTCGTAAAGGGCGCTGATTCCCATGCAGATGAGAATGATAATGGCGAAGCGCCAGCCGACGGCGGTGACCACGCGCAACCGGATAAACAACTCGCGCGCGATCAGCGCCGGGACGAAGCCCTGCATGAAATGGCCGAGCCGATCGAAGTGATTCCGGTGCCAGCCAAAGTAGGGCTCGATCCAGTTGAAGAGCGGCACGCGCGCATAGGTATAATGCCCGCCGACGCAGAGCAGCATGATGTGGAGCGCGATCAACGTGTAGACCAGTGTCGTGAAACGAAAATGGCTGTAGGTCACGATGAGAAGAACTGCGCCGAGGATGCCGGGAGCGACTTCGAGCCACCAAGTCATCCGGTCGTAGGGTCCCCAGCCGGACCAGGCGAAGACCAGCGCAGTCACGGCCAACAGGGCGAGGGGCGAGATGCGCGTGTTCATCTGGCAGGCGCGGCCGCGAGTTCAACAGCGAGTCGAATGGCGGCGATCATGCTGTCGGGCCGCGCTTTTCCCTGGCCGGCAATGGCGAAAGCGGTGCCGTGATCGGGGCTGGTGCGCGGGAAGGGGAGGCCGAGTGTGACGTTCACGCCTTCATGAAAGGCGTGCAGTTTCAGCGGGATCAAGCCCTGATCGTGATACATGCAAAGGACGGCGTCGAATTCTCCTTCCACCGCGCGATGGAAAACGGTGTCGGGTGAGAAGGGGCCGGAGAAGGCGGGTGACGAGTGACCAGTGACGAGTGACAAGCGATTCAATTCTTCGACCGCCGGGGCGATGATCTCCACCTCTTCGCGGCCGAGCGCGCCGGATTCGCCGGCGTGGGGATTGAGGCCCGCGACGGCGATGCGGCTT
>JBDTCM010000286.1:0-7325 GCA_039923575.1 Chthoniobacterales bacterium | reverse complement strand
TTCGTAAATGATGCGGTAATCACCAACCCGCGATATTCGGAGCGGCCCTTGAGCCGGTGATGCGGATAGCTGGCCAGGCGCGAACCGAGATCGTGGATTTTCGACTCAATCAGCTCACGCAGGCGGGGAGATAAGTCGAGGAAGGCCGAATCGAATTCGCGCGCGTAAACCTCGGTCGCGCGGCTCACGTCTCGTTCGATTCACGAACCCGGACGTTGTCCTCCGCGATGTCCTTTTTCCCGCGGTCGATGCTGGCTGCGAAGTCGTCGGTTATATCCAACTGATCTTCGAGGAAATTCTCGATCCATTCCCGGAGCCGCTCGACTTCCGAGCGGGGCAGGGTTTGAATGGCCCGCCCGATCTCTTGCACGTCGTTGCGCACGCGTCGCGAGTATCGCGACAAACGACCCGCATTTCAACGCTGGGGCTTGGCAGGTGCACATTGCGGATGTGCTTTGATGAGCGCGAGCGCCTGACGGAGGAGGTCGCGCCCGGGCGCAATGCGATGCCACGGTGATGCACCGGAAGGATGGGGGAGTGGAATCAGATCGAACGTTCGACCGGCGCGCTTGACTCGAAAACTGTGGCCGATGATGCGGTGGAGTTTTTCCACCGGCAGGAATTGCGCGATCGCCAGTTTCCCGACCGGGATGACGAGGCGCGGCTGCAAAATCTCGATCTCGCGGTCGAGCCAGGAGGAGCAGTTTGCAATCTCCTGCGGGTTCGGGACGCGATCGCTGCCGCCGGGTGCTTTGCCGGGGAAACAACGGCAGACGGCGGCGAAGTAGATTTTCACGCGTACCGCTTCTTCGGTGAGGCCGAGGGTTTCTTCGAACCAGCGGAAGAGGGTCTTGCCCGCCGTCCAGGCAAACGGTTTCCCGGCGACCGGTTCGCGCACGCCCGGGGCCTGGCCGACGAGGATTATTTTGCTCACGACCGCGCCGCCGGAGACGGGCGGTGGATGCATCAGCGGGCAGCGGCGGCAGGTGCGCAAGCTTGCGACGTGGCGTTGCAATCGAAGTTCAGTCGGCGAGCGGGGCATCGTTTCTTATCGACAATAGCAAGTCGATAACGGAAATCGTCTCCAATCCATGGCGCAGTCCCCTAACGAGACGAGGTTTTCGGCCGCCGGCAAGCGTGCCTGGCACTGGGTCTCTCGTCATCGGGTCGAGCTGCTCTTGTTCACTTTGATCTGGACGACCTATGCCAGTTTTTACCAGGCGACGGGAGACAACGAGGCTGCGCGGCTCGATCAGCTCCGCGCCGTGGTCGAGGATCACACGCTCAAGATCGACCAGTATTGGTGGAACACGGCCGACGTGATTCGCTACCCGTCAGAGCACGGCTGGATTTTTCCCAACAAAGCCCCGGGCACGACGCTGTTGCTCGCGCCCGCCTATGCGCTGGTCGCCGGTGTGCTGACGCCGCTGCGCTGGCTCGGGGTGCCGGAATGGCTTTACTGGCATCTGGTCGTTTATCTGCTGACCGTGTTCTCGATCAGCCTGCTGACCGCGCTCGCCGGGGTGGCGATGTATCGAGTGTTGCTGCAACTGACGGGCGATCGACACGCCTCCGTGCTGGCGGTGGTCGCGGTCTGGCTCGGCACGCTTCTCTTCCCTTTCGCGACGTTGTTTTTCAGTCATGCGCTGGCGGCTGCGCTGCTGGTCTTCGGGTTTTATTTTCTTTTCCGATTGCGCCAAAGCGATGGCGCCATCGGTCGGGCGCGGCTCGCCTGTGCGGCCGGAGCGGGCTTGTGCCTGGGCGGCAGCGTGATGACGGAATATCCGACGGCCGTGGCCGTGGCGGTGCTGTCGGTTTACGCCGCCTGGATCGGGTGGCGCTGGAAAATTTCGCGCCGAGACAAGGTCTTCTTCGCGGGCGCGTTTGGGCTCGGGCTCGCGCTCGGCGGCCTGCTCCTAATCGGATACAACTGTCTCGCGTTCGGCAAGCCGTTTTACATCCCGTACGAATCCTATTCGCAAGCCGGGCAGCACTTCCACGCCACTTACGCGCGAGGCTGGCTCGGGATGAATTGGGCTGGCCGGCAGCATTTTTTCAAGGCCCTGGGTTCGATCACGATTTTCCCTCCGATCGGGCTCCTCTATATCAAGGTCGATGCCTGGCGCATCTACGCCTGCAATCCCGTGCTCTGGATTTGCATCCCGGGAATCGCGATCATGCTCTGGCGGCGCGCGTCACGACCGGAAGGTCTGCTCGTTGCAGGCCTGACGGCCGCCTATCTCGTCTTTCTCACGAGCTACGGCTCTTCGATCTACGACTGGGCGGGAGCGAGTTATCTCGGACCGCGCCATCTCATTCCGCTCCTGCCTTTCCTGGCTCTGCCGATCGGGTTTGCGGTGCGGAAATTTTCCTGGCTCTTCTATCCGCTGCTCGGCCTCTCGGTTTTTTATATGTTACTTGGGACGGCGGTCGAGCCGCGAGTGCCGTATCCATTTGCAATCCCCGCGCGTGATTTACTCCTGCCCGATTATCTGCATGGCAAGCTCGCCCAAAATGCGCACCACCTTTTTGATTCCGGCGAGCATTTACTGACACGCGACTCGACCGCGTTCAATCTGGCCAAGCTCGCCGGTGTGCCCGGGCGGGCGCAGCTCGTCCCGCTCCTGTTCTGGTGGGCGCTGCTCGGCGGCACGCTCCTTCTCCTGACCCGGGAGCGCCGGCGACTCGGCGCGATCGCCATTCTTTGTCTCTACCTGAGCGCGATCGGCGCCGCACCGGCGATCGACCACGCCCTCAGCGCTCCGAAAGACACCGCCCACGGATTGATCGGCAAATATTATCGCAACAGCAAGTGGAGCGGCCCGCCGGTCGACGTGCAGCTCGACCCGGCGGTCGATTTCGACTGGTCGAAAACCATGCCGCTGAATGCGCCTTTCAGTGTCCGGTGGAGCGGCCGGCTTCTCGTGGAACAAGCGGGCGAATATGAGTTCGCTCTGAAGGCCGACGATGGCGCTTCCCTGGAAATCGACGGTCACAAGCTCATTCCGATGACTGCGACATGGCAGGAAAAAACCGCCCGGCTGCGCCTCGCCGCAGGATTTCATTCCATTCGCGTCGACTACTTCAACGACCTCTTTGGCGGCTTCGTGCATCTCTGGTGGACGCTGACGAGCCGGCCAAAACAAATCGTGCCGCCAGAAGCGCTCTTCCCGGATCAACCCGTGCCTAACGACGAAAGAGCGAGAGGAGCAGAGTCAGGACAACGCTGATGATGAGGCAGGTGACGATCGGGAAATAGAAGGCGGAGTGTCCGCGCTCGATCCGGATGTCGCCCGGTAACCTCCCGAGCCAGCCGGCGCCGAATCCGCTCCAAAGGGCGAAGCCGAGCAGGACCAGGACGATGCCAAAGATCATCAGCATTTTTCCGATTTCAGGCATGCGCCGTAACATCGTGTTCGACGCCGCCAGCGGCAACCTGGTCTTGCCGCCTCGCGGGACCAATCGCATTCTCGAACAATGAAACTCGGTCAACTGAGCGAGGCGGCGCTTTATGCGAGCGATCTGGACGCGGCGCAGCGGTTTTATCACGACGTACTCGGGCTCGAAGTCATCTCCCGGATGGAGAATCGCGGCATGTCGTTTCGTTGTGGCGCGACCGTCCTGCTCGTTTTCGATCCGGCGCGGACGCAAATTCCCGATGCCGGCGTGCCGACTCATGGCGCGAGCGGCGAGGGGCACATCGCGTTCGTGATCGACGAAAATGAGATCGAGCCATGGCGCGCGCGCCTGACGGCGGCGGGCGTCGCGATTGAGTCGGAAGTCGAGTGGCCGAGCGGCGGTCGCTCTCTTTATTTCCGCGACCCGTCCTGGAACGTGGTCGAGCTGGCGCCGCCAAGCTTGTGGCGCTCCGCTGCGGACGAATTGTAGACGCTTCGCTCTGCGAAGCGCGGCAGGAAACATCGCTCGCTCGAAAGATTTTCCAGCAGCCGCCCGCAGACTCGCGTCGCCCAGAGGGCGACGTCTACAAGCCTAACGACGCCGACGGCGTTGGGCTTTCGAGCCGTTTCGGGTCGTCTCCACGGCCGTGATGAGCATCACATCTACCACCGTGTAATCATCGTCCTCCTGCCAGATATGCGCGATGCGACCCTTGGGCGAGAGAGCGAAGAAGCCGGGCTGCGGAACAGGTAATTTCTCTGAGCCGGCGAGAATAATGTTGAAGGGCACGAACGGCGTCGCGTGCCAGAGTTTTCTGAGTTCTGTCGCCGTCATGACAAAATCATTCCGTGTCGTTAGCGTTCGCGTCAACGTCTTAGTCTTTGAACTCGGTCACGACCAGCGTCGCGTTGTGTCCACCGAAGCCGAACGAATTGTTCACGGCCACGCGCACCTTTTTGTCGCGCGCGACGAGCGGGGTGTAATCGAGATCGCACTCCGGATCGGGATTCTCGAGGTTGATCGTGGGTGGGATTTTGCCATCGCGCATCGCCATCGCGCAGATCGCGAGCTCGACCGCGCCCGCCCCGCCAAGCAAGTGGCCGGTCATCGATTTGGTCGAGCTGATGGCGAGGCCGTTTTTCGCGTGATCACCAAAGACCGTCTTGATCGCGTTGGTCTCGCAAATGTCGCCCAGCCCGGTCGAGGTGGCGTGGGCATTGACATAGTCGACATCGCTCGGATTGAGGCCGGCGTGCTTGAGCGCCATCTTCATGGCGCGGGCCGCGCCTTCGCCGTCGGGCGGCGGCGCGGTCATGTGATAGGCGTCACCGGAAAGGCCGTAGCCGGAAAGTTCGCACCAGATTTTGGCGCCGCGCGCCTTGGCATGTTCGAGTTCCTCGACCACGACCACGCCGCCGCCTTCGCCCATGACGAAGCCGTCGCGATCGCGATCGAAAGGGCGCGAAGCGCGCTGCGGTTCGTCGTTGCGGGTGCTGAGCGCTCTCATGGCGGAAAATCCGGCGAGGCCGACGGGAATGATGGAAGCCTCAGAGCCGCCGGCGAGAAAGATGTCGGCGTCGCCAAATTTAATGATGCGCCAGGCTTCGCCGATCGCGTTGTTGGAAGTCGCGCAGGCGGTGACAATGCACATGTTCGGTCCGCGCAAACCAAATTCCATCGAGATGAGGCCGCTCGCCATGTTGCTGATGAGCATCGGAATGGTGAAGGCCGAGACGCGGCCCGGGCCTTTGTTGACCAGCGCGGAATGCTGATCTTCGAGTGTCTTCAATCCGCCGATGCCGCTGCTGACGAGAACGCCGAAGCGATCGCGGTTCACCTTCTCGAGGTCGATACCGGCATCGCGCATCGCGCCTTTCGTCGCGGCCATGGCGAGGTGGGCGAAGCGATCGGTCCGCTTGTGTTCCTTGGGATTATTGAAAACCGCCTTCGCATCCAGATCACGCACCTCACCGGCAATGCGGCAATCGTAACCGGTGGTATCGAAGCGCGAGATCTCGACGATCCCGCTCCGGCCTTCGAGCAGATTTTTCCAAAGCACTTCGACGTCGTTGCCTAACGGCGTGGCAACGCCCATTCCGGTGATAACGACTCTGCGATTCATTGGGAAGTGATCAGTGATATGTGACGAGCAGGATTGCGCGATGTTGCAACTACCTGTCACTCATGACAGGTCACTTGTCACTACCCGCTCAGCGTGTCCCCATGCCGACGCTTTGTACTGTCTGGAAGAGCTTGCCTTCGGTCTTGATCGAAGGAGCGATGATGATCTCGGTCTGTTGGAATTCGGTCAGGCAACTGGCGCCGACGTTGCCCATGCAGGTGGTGATCGCGCCAACCAAATTCTGACTGCCATCGTCGACTTCCGCCGGGCCAAAGAGGATTTGTTTGAGCGAGCCGGTCGCGCCGACTTTGATCCGGGTGCCGCGGGGAAGATTGGCGTGCGGTGTGGCCATGCCCCAATGGTAGCCGCGCCCGGGCGCTTCATGCGCTTTGGCAAACGCGCTCCCGACCATGACCGCGTCCGCCCCGCAGGCGAGCGCTTTGCAGACGTCGCCGCCTTTGCTCATCCCGCCGTCGGTGATGATGGGAACGTAGCGGGCGGTTTTTTTGAAATAAGCGTCGCGCGCGGCGGCGCAATCGACCGTGGCGGTAACTTGCGGGACGCCGAGGCCGAGGACGCCACGTGAGGTGCAGGCAGCGCCGGGACCGACGCCGATGAGAACCGCGGAAGGACCGCACTCCATGATCTCAAGCGTGGCGTCGAAACCAACGGTGTTGCCGACGATGATCGGGATTTTGAGATCCTGGCAAAATTTCGCGAGCTCGAGCGATTTATACTCGGACGAAACATGTCGCACGGTCGAGACGGTGCTTTGCACGACAAAAATATCGGCCCCCGCCTCGTGCGCGATTGCACCGAATCTTTCCGCGCGTTGCGGAATCGAACTGACGGCGACGGGGATGCCGGCGTCTTTCATCTCGCGAATGCGGGCGGCGATCAGGTCTTCCTGGACCGGTTCTTGGTAAATTTTTTGCAGGAGTGAGGTGATCTCCTCCTTGTCCGCCTCCACGATTTTTTGCAGGACTTCGTCGGGATTTTTGTAGCGCGTCTGCACGCCTTCGAGGTTGAGCACGGCGAGCCCGCCGAGTTTGCCCATCGCGATCGCAAATTGCACATCGACGACGCCGTCCATCGCGCTGGCGAGAATGGGAATTTCAAATTCGATCGGCTTCGAATCCCGGCGCGACAAGCGCCAGGTAATATCGACTTCGTTGGGGTTAATCGTGACGCGACCGGGGACGAGAGCAATCTCGTCGAAGCCATAGGTCACGCGCGCTTTTCGGTTCCGGCCAATCCACATTCCCATGATTAAATTCGATCCAGTTTAAAACGTTCGTTCAAGCTGCCGCAGCGCGGACAGCGAGGCAAAAGCGTCGGCGTTCGATCTTCAAATTCGAAGGCGCAAATCACACACCGCAGCCGGTGGCGCAGCGCCCGCTGCTCACGGCGTCGACGATTCCACTCGCCAAATATCCAGAGGAGAAAAACCGCCGCAAGAAAAAGCAGCAGATAAATCGTGACCAGCGCCGCCAGGCTAACCCGGATCACGGCGCGCGCTCCGCCGCGCTCGGCGGCATCGTGAGATCGGTGCCGAACTCGAAGGTCGCGCTCGCCCAGTGCATCCCCTCGTCCGAGGCCGGTTTTTCCGGGAACGCGAAACGGCAAAGCGCGAGCGATTGCCGCGCCTGTTGGTCGAGCGCGGCGTCGCCGGACGACTGCTCGAGAAAACTATAACGGACCGCGCCTAACGAATCGATCGCGACCCGAAAGCGCGCGTTTTCTGGGCCAGCGGGCAGGGAGGCGCGGAATTTTAATTCGGGGTGCGTGACCGGTATTTCACCCA
>JBDTCM010000285.1:0-6312 GCA_039923575.1 Chthoniobacterales bacterium | reverse complement strand
CGTTAGTGAACGCCCGCCGGCGCTTTGCTTTTCTGCACTTTCTTGAAGATGAAGACGAGCGGCGTGGTGACGAGGCAAAGGAGGCCGAAGAGCCGGAAGTTGTGGGAGTAGCTCACAAGAAGCGACTGTTGGCCGAGAATATCATAGAGAACCTGCGGGGCCTGATGGGCCGCGCGCCAGGCGCCCTCGTGAGCCGCCAACCCGTGCTGGATGGCGGCCAGCTTCTGCTGATAGATCGGATTGAACTGCGAAAAGTGGCCGACGAACGCGGCTTGATTGGTCTGCGCGCCGCGCGCAACGAGGGTGGTGAGACCGGCGATGCCAATGCTGCCGCCAAGATTGCGCATGAGATTAAAGAGCCCACTGGCGTTGCCGATCTGGTCCTGCTGGAGCGTGCCCATGCTAGAGGTGGCGAGCGGCACAAAGATAAAGCTGATGGCCACACCACTGAAGGTGATCGGCCAGACGATGCTGCTCATGCCGATGCTAAGGTTGATGTTGCCGAAGAGGAACGACGAATAGCCCAGAGCCAGGAATCCGATCGCGATCAGAATTCGGTTGCTGATTTTCCCCACCAGCCGACCGACCACGATCGTGGCGAGAAAAGCGCCAACGCCCCGCGGGCTGAGGGCCAAACCGGCGTCGAGCGCAGTGTAGTGGAGCAGGTTCTGCAGAAAGAGCGGGAGGGCTGCGATCGTTCCGTAGAGCAGTGCGCCGAGGATCGCGATGAGGCCGCAACCGACTGCAAGGTTGCGGTTTTTCAGAACGCGCAGATCGACCAGGGGCCGCGCGGCGCTTAGTTCCCTAACGACGAAGGCAATGAAGGCGAGCGCGGAAATCGTGACGCACCACGCGATCGTGCGCGAGCCGAACCAATCCAGTTCCTGGCCCCGATCGAGCACGTATTGCAAAGTCGCGAGCCAGAGGGCAAGGAAACCGAAGCCTATGTAATCGATGTTACGCGCGCTCACCCGTTCCAGATATGGGGGATCCTCGATGTAGGCGTTAATCATCAGGGCGGCGAGGAGGCCGATCGGGAGATTGATATAAAAGACCCATCGCCAGCTATAGTTGTCGGTGATCCAGCCCCCTAACGTCGGCCCCAGGATCGGCGCGACCACCACACCCATCGCGAAAACGGCCATCGCCGCGCCGCGCTTGGCTGGCGGAAAACTCTCGAGTAAAACCGCTTGTGAGATCGGTTGCAGCGCGCCCCCAGCCGCGCCTTGCAGGACGCGCGCGAGGATGAGAAACCCCAGGCTGCCGGCCGCGCCGCAGAGGGCTGAGCTCACGGTGAAGAGGATGACGCAGGAAACGAGGAAGCGTTTCCGACCGAAAAGATTTCCGAGCCAGTTGGTAGCCGGAAGAATAATTGCATTCGCGACCAGGTAACTGGTCAGAACCCAGGTCGCCTCGTCGGTGGTGGCGGAAAGATTGCCCGCGATATGCGGGAGGGAAACGTTCGCGACCGAAGTGTCGAGCACTTCCATGAAAGTCGCGAGCATGACCGAGACGGCGATCAGCCACGGGTTATAAGTGGGTTGCCACGACGAGATCGCGGGAGTCGAATCCGATGAAGCCACGGCGAGCCGCCTAACGAGTTTGAATTTTTCTCAGCCACCAAACCGTCGCGCCGAGGACGAGCAAAATCGCGAGCGCCGCAACGATCGTGACCGTGACCGCCGGACCGAAGCTGGCTTTCACTCTTACATCCGGCACCGCCGACATTCCCGGCCCGAGCACTTGTTGCACTCCCGGTTGTTCATCGAGCACGATCTTAACCGGCACGCGCTGCACGACTTTGACAAAGTTGCCGGTCGCATTCTCCGGCGGGAGCAAACTGAAGTGGGCACCGCTGCCGGCCTGGATGCTGTCGACATGTCCGCGCAGGGCGCGGCCCGGATAAGCATCGACGTCCACTTTCGCCGGCTGACCCGGACGCATATCGGTCAACTGCGTTTCCTTGAAATTCGCCGTCACCCAAACTCGGAGCGGCACGATGGCGAAAAGCGACTGCCCGACCTGGACGTAATCACCTGGCTCGACTGACTTGTTCGTGACACGGCCAGCGTCCGGCGCGGTTATTTTCGTGTACGACTCCTGCAACTCCGCCTGACGCAATTCCGCTTCGGCTTCGGCAACCTCCGCTTTCGCTGCACCCACCTGCGCGTCCGCGGATCCGGCTGCTTTTCTCGCCTCCACCGCATAGGCCGCGGCCGCCTGGAGCTGTTTCTGCTTCGACTCGAGCGTCGCCTCTGAAGCTTTCGTGTCGCTCTCCGAGTGCTGGTAATCCTGCTTCGAAATCGCGCCGCTTGCGATCAGCCCGCTGTTCCGCGCCAAGTCGCTGCGCAATTTGTTGGTGTCAGCCGCCGCCGCTGCCGTGCTGGCTTGCACCGACGCGTAGGCAGCGAGCAAAGTCTGGACATGCGCCTGCGCCTGTTCCGCGCTCATCTGCGCATTGGTGAGATGCGCTTTGGCCACCTCAACCGCTGCGCGGCGTTGCGCGACCATCGCCGCAATGTCGCTCGGATCGATCTCGAGCAGGACGTCGCCCTTCTTGACGAGTTGGTTGTCGCTCACCTTCACCGCCGAAATTTTTCCCGCGACCTTGGGCGCGATGCTCACGATGTGGGCGTCAATGAAAGCGTCATCCGTGCTTTCGTGGGTAAGGCCGTGAAAGAAAATCGTCGCGACATAAACAATCGCGAGGATGGCCACGACGGCGCCGCCGATGACCACGCCGCGCTGGCGGAAAAACGGCGTCTTCTTTTTCGGCTGCTCTTCCGCACCCACCAGGACGTCGGCGTTGTCACGAGCCAGCGGTTTCCGCGCGATTGCTTTTTCTTCGAGGACAGGCATAAACGTTCGTTAGGCTGGACTGCGCAACCCAGCGGCGCAGAAATTGATGACGCGTTCCAGAACACTGCCGCAATTCGTCAGGCGACAGCGACCGCCGGAAGAAAGTTCCAGGACCCGGGAATGGGCGACGGCATGAAAGAAAGCGCCGTGGGCAAAATGGAGGCGCCAGTGCACTTCGACGTCGGAGAGCTCCGGCAGGCTGCGGCGGAGCGCGCGATGAAAGCGGCGATTCTTCTCGGCGAATTCCTTTTGCACGAGCGGCTTCAAAAAGGCGCCTGGCTCGGCCAGGCAGAGAGCGAGGAGACGGAGGAAGTTACGTCCGCCTTTCGCAGGCCGGGCGATCAGTTCGAGGATCGGGCGGAAAAGTGCCTCGAGAATTTTCTCGACTGCGACCGGGGCGTCGCCCGCGTCTTTCTCGAATTTGTCGAGCAAGTCGAGGCGGGCATCATTGAGCGGTTTCATGCGGCGATTGAGCATCGCGACGATGAGCGCGTCCTTCGTCGCGAAGTGATAATTGACCGCCGCGAGGTTGACGTTGGCGGCGGAGGTAATGGCGCGGAGCGAAGTCGCGCCGAAACCGTGGGCCGCGACCAGGCGCTCGCTCGCGTTCAGAATTGCCAGCTTGGTGGCATGGATTGATTCTCCCATGACGGCCGCATAATAATTCAAACGTTCGTTTGAATCAAGGACTGAAACTTCAACGGTTGGCCAGGTAATTTTCAGGCCGCTTTGCGGACGAGCGATTTGGTCTTCCGCTTTTTCTTTCCCCCACCCTCCGACTTGGCCAGGCTCTCCTGGAGGACGGCAACCAGATCGATCACCTTCGACGACGGCTTCTTTGCCTTCGGTTTCTCTTCGATTTCTTTTCCACCCGATTCCACCTTCTCCTCAATCACTTCCATGAGGGCGTCGCGGTAATCATCCTTGTATTTTTTCGGATTCCACTCCGCGCTCATGCTCTCGACCAGGGCCCTGGCCATATCGAGTTCGCGTTTCCCTGGCTCCGACGATTTTTTGGGCACGTTCAATTTTTCCGCATCGGTCAATTCCTCCGCGAAGTGCATCAGTTCGAGCACGAGCGCGTGTTTGAGCGGCTTCACCCCGGCGAGGTATTGGCGGGTCTTGATGATGACTTTTGCGATTCCGACTTTCTTCGTTTTCGCGAGCGTCTCACGGAGCAGGACGTAGGCTTTGTCGCCGCCTTTTTGCGGCTCGAGGTAATACGGCTTGTAGAAATACATCGGGTCGATTTCTGCGACGTCGACGAAGTCCTGGATGTCGATCGTCTGCGTCGCCTCGAGATCGACGCGCTGGAAATCCTTCTCGCGCAGGACGACAAACTTTCCTTTCTCGTACTCGAAACCTTTGACGATCTTGTCCCACGGCACCTCCTTGCCGTCTTTCTCGGCCACCCGTTTGTAGTTCACCGGGCTGAGGTCGCCCTCGCGGAGGAGGCGGAACTTGAGATCCTCCCGCCGCGTCGCCGGGTAAAGCGCGATGGGGATGTTGACGAGCCCGAAGCTGATACTGCCTTTCCAGATCGCACGCATTCCCCAACGGAATCGGATGGGAGGGCGCAATTGCGCGGCTGCGAGCGCGGGTGCAAGAATTAGCGGTGCAAGGACGCTGTGCGATTTGCGACCGGGAAGAACAGCTCACCCGCCATCCTCTCATCCCGCGCACCCGTCATCACAACAAACGCAACCAGCGCGATTTTCCGCGCTGCGCCGTCCGCGCGATTGCTGGCCTTTGCCGATCCTGTCACGCGCAAATCCATCAACTGCTTTCGGAAAACCAACTCGAGCGCGAATTCAACACCGTGGAAAAATTGTGCGCGCATCCCGAAATCGCGAAGTTTGCGGCCTGGATTGCGGCGAAGCCAGGCGGGCTTTCGCGCCGCCATGCGCAACGCCATGTCCGTGCGAGCGGCGCGCTGAAAAGCGCCGTCGTTAGGCCGCGGCCGCGCGCAGTTGTTCGATGCCAATCCCGCGCAGAGCAAAGAGACGGATGAGCGTCTCCTCGATGAGGTTGTTCGGGCAGGAGGCGCCGGCGGTGATCCCGACCACGACCGGACCGTCGGGCAGCCATTCGTGCGCCACGACTTCGCGGCGCTCGTGCAGATTGTAATGGAGAATTTCCTTGTCCGAGAGGAGCCGGCTGGCGTTGAGCACGAAATAGGTCGGCAGCTTTTCTTCGCCCATCTCGGCGAGATGCGAAGTGTTGGAGCTATTGTAGCCGCCGACGACGAGCAACAGATTCAGCGAGACGTCGAGCAATTCGCGCAGCGCATCCTGCCGCTCCTGCGTGGCGCCGCAAATGGTGTCGAAGAAACGGAAGTTTTTCGCGGCCAACTCCGCGCCATCGCGATCGGCGACCGCTTTCTGGATGCGGCGCTGCACTTCTTCCGTCTCGCCGCGGAGCATGGTGGTCTGGTTCGCCACCCCGATCGTCCGAAGATGAACATCGGGATCGAAGCCGGCCGAGAAGGCGCCGCGAAATTTGTCGAGGAAGGCCTGCTTGTCGCCGCCGTTGCGGATGTAATCGCAAACGTAGTCGGTGTCGGCCAGGGTCAGGACGACGAGGTAATGGCCTTTGCCGTCGCCGAGCGCGCGCGAGCTGGTCGCCTTGGTTTCTTCGTGCTCGGCCTTGCCGTGGATGATCGAGGTGGCGGATTCGCTGGCGTATTTGCGGACCCGTTTCCAGACGCTCATGACGTCGCCGCAAGTGGTGTCGACGATCTGGCAGCCGCGCTCGGTGATCTGTTGCAAGATGGAGAGCTCGGTCCCGAAGGCGGGCAGGATGACGACGTCGTCCGGCTCCAGCTCGGAGATATCGGCCTGCTTGTTCTGCCCGGTGAGGTTCTTGATGCCTAACGACGATATCTGCTCGTTCACTTCCGGGTTATGAATGATCTCGCCGACGATGAAGAGGCGACGATCCTTAAAAACCTTGCGCGCCGCGTAAGCCAGGTCGATCGCGCGCTCAACGCCGTAACAAAAGCCAAACTGCTTGGCCAGGCGCACCGTCAGGTCGCCAGCCGAAATGATGCCGCCCTGCCGGCGGACCTGGTCGACGATGTCGCTGCGATAATGCGACTCGACCTGTTCCTGGACGGCCGACATCACCTCCGGGTTGCGGAGGTTGACTTTGTTGCGCGCGGTCGTGCCGCTGGAAATAAGATTCGCGCTCACCCGCTAATGTCGCCGCAGGCGCCCGGGCCGCAACCCGTTAGTCCAAGAAGCCGTCGGCCTTACTCGATGAGGAGCGAGCCCTCTGGCTTCTGGAAAGCGTCTGACGTCACCATGACGCGCGGATCGGGATCGGGCGCCTTGGAATCGTCGACGCGTTGGACGCCCGCTCCGAGGGTCGCGTCCTCGGGCTGAGTTTGGGCGATGTTCACCGGAGTGCCATTGCGCACCAGGGCGAAGAATTTAGGCGCCGCCTCGCCATGGA
>JBDTCM010000284.1:0-7786 GCA_039923575.1 Chthoniobacterales bacterium | reverse complement strand
AGCGGTTGCAGATTTGCCGTGACGCCGGGCGAAACCACCTCGTCGGGCGCGAGGCCATCCGCCGCGGGTTTCGTCGTCGCACGGGGCGCAGAGGTCGCAACGACAGGCGTGGCCGCGGGCGCGGGCGCCGCGCTGTTCTGCGCGATCTGCACCGAAATCGGTGCGGTTGATTTGGTCACGTAGGTTTCTTTCTCGGGATCGTAGTAGCTGAAATTGATCGCCGGAATTTCCTGCGCGCCCGCTTGCAAGGGCACGATCGATTGCTCAAACGTCTTCGTGCCGGTGAGGCCGCTGCTGTCCGCCGGTGTGAACTGCGCGCTCGGGTCGTAATTCTTCCAGGGGGCGCTCGCGGGCAAGCCGTTGCTCGAGACGCGGCTGAAATTGCCGCTCCCGGTCACGCTGAATTTCAACTGCAACGGATCGCCGGTCGCGCCTTGGGTGCTGGCGGCTTCGCTCGTGACATCGAAGGTCCCGACCGCTCCGGAGAAACCGGGCGGCCGCCCCTGCGTCGGGAGCGCTTTGATTTTCACCACGTCGCCGTTGGTGTGCAGCGTCATCGGTTTCTCGGTCGACTGCCCGAAGAAGTTGTCGAAGAACGGATCATCGAAAGGCGAATTGCCGCCGAAGAAATCGCCGAACGGATCGTTCCCGCTGCGGGCGCGGCGTAGAGCCCGCTCCTGCTGCACGCGAACCATCACCGGCAGATCCAGATTGAGAGCGTAATCGCCCGCCTTCACGGCCGAGAGCGAGCTCCTCCAGGTGATGACGGTGTAGGGCACGCCATTGACTGATTCGCGGGTTTGCTCGGGCTGGTCGTCGAGTTTGTTCAAGGCGAACGCATCGCTGCTGAGCATGGGCAGGCCGTTGAGCGACGCGGAAACCCCGGCGCGGAAGTAGGCTTTGATTTGCACCGGCACCAGCTCGCTGACGGTCAAATTCTGCTTCGGCAAAACGACGCGAAGAAAAGTCGGCTGATTTTTTCCATCGACCGGCGCGGAGCTGTTGCCGTTCATGGTCGGCGGCGGAAGTTGCGCACGGCTCTGGGAAGGTGCGCGCTGCGTTTGGGCCTGGCCGCCGGAGCCGTCCTCGACGCGAAGCTCGATCGGTTGCGTGCGGCCGGCGCCAGGCACGCTAATGGCAGGGATGGTAAAATTGCCCGCGCGCTCCGGCGTGACCTGATAAATGCGAGTCACGTTCGAGGTGATGGCGCCGTTGATCATCTGCATCGAGCTTTGCTGACCGACGGGAACGATCTCGAGGCCATCGACGTCCGGGACACTCGGCTCGCCTGGCTGCGCGCCTTCGACCGTGACCAAGAGCTGTGCCGAATCACCGAGGCCAATGCTCTGCGGTTGGAGTTGCGCGGTGATTGAGTCTTGCGCCGCCCACGCGGGCGCGCTGAGCATCGCGAGGGCGAGCCCGGTGACGAGAAGGTGTTTGCTAATGTTCATGGTTACCAGTCTTTCAAAACGGGGTTGTCGTTAGGCTGAACGCCAGCGCGGCCTTGCGCGGAGATGGCGGGCACTTTGCGTTCGTCGCCTTTGAGCGCGTCGAGCAATTGCTTCGCTTCCGCTTTGGTCATCTGGCCGGGAGCCGAACGCTGATCCTCCGCGGCGGCAGCCTGTTGCGCATCGTTCGCTTTCTGCCCGTTCGCGGCTTCGGCTTTTCCTTGCGACGGTTTTTTCTCAGCGTTCAGGGGTTTCGGCGGCTCGCCGGGGCTGGGCCCCGCGTTTGCCTGTTGTTGATCTTTCTTTTCCTGGCCGGGCTGCGGCTGAGCCCCGGGTTGTTGCTCTTTCGATTGGTCGTTTTTCGCCTGGGCCGATTCCGGCTTGTTTGGACCCGGGGATGGCTGCGCACCAGGTTTTGATTCGTTAGGCTGGCTTTTGGCGTTCTGGTCATTCTTCGCCTGCTCTTGGTCTTTCGAGCCGCCAGTACCGGCCTGGCTTTTGGAATCCTTCTGCTGGTCCTGCGATTTGTTCTGCTGGTTTTGCGCCTGGTCCTTGGACTGATCTTTCTTGTCCTGTTGCTGATTCTTCTGGTCCTGCTTTTGCTGGTCTTTTTTCTTCTGCTCCTGCTGCTTCTTCAGTTGGTCGATCTTCTTCTGCACGAGCGCGCGATTGTGTTTCGCCTCGGAGTCGTTAGGCGCGATCTGCAAGGCAGCGTCGTACGATTTCACCGCACCCTGCCAGGTCTTGATCTTTTCCTCCGGACTGGCCTTCTCCGTTTTCTGGCCGAGGCGGTATTGGGTGTTCCCGAGATTGTAATAAGCGTCGTGCTGGACCCGCACCTGATCGGTTTTCAGGCTCTGCTCGAAGCCGGTCGCGGCCATGGCGTAATCCCCGGCTTTGTAGGCGGCCGCGCCCGTGTTGAAGTGCAGACGCGCGTTCGCGGGTTGCTGCGCGGCGTTGGCCGCATATTCCTTCTGCGCCTGAGCGAAGTCGCCTTGCGCGTAGGATTGCTCCGCACTTTGTGAAGTCGCGGCATGACTGCTGGCGATGCCAGCCAGCAGCGCGAGTCCGACTGTGGCCGGACGCAGTCCCCGCGCCGTTCGCTTGGGAGTCGAAGCGGGGACCGTCTTCACGACGCGCACCCGGCGGCGATTGCCGATGAGCATTTCGCCGACCAGACAGAGCAGGGCGGCCAGGAGCGGCCAATAGAATTTCTCCAGCGGCACCTTCGTCTGGCGCGCGCTCAGATCTTCGCGGGTGAAGTGGGCGAGTCCTTGATCGTAAATTTTCGTAAGCCCTTCGCCTTGCGCGCCGAGCGGCTGATACATTCCGCCGGTCGCTTCGGCGATCTTCTTGAGCGTAGCTGCATCGAGATGCGACCTAACGAGTTGTCCGTTTTCGTCGCGAGCGAAATCGGTGCCGCCGTTCTCGCTCGGGATCGGAATCAGTTCACCGGTCGTACCGCCGACGCCGACGGTGAAAATCTTCACACCCTCTTTCGCCGCCTGCTCGGCCGCGGTAATCCCTTCGCCTCCCAGATCCTCGCCATCGGTAATGAGAACGAGAATTTTATCGACCGACGAACGCGTTTTGAAAACCGCTTCCGCTTCGTGAATGGCCGCCGCGATATCGGTCCCGCCACGCGGAATGGTGTTGGTATCGAGCGCATTGAGCGACTCGCGGAAGGCGTCGTAATCAAGCGTGACCGGACATTGCAAAAAGGCGTTGCCGGCAAACGCGATCAAGCCGACGCCGTCACCATTCAACTTCGCCACGAGGTCGGTGACCGCGAGTTTCGCGCGTTCCAGGCGATCGGGTTTCACATCCTGCGCGAGCATGCTTTTCGAGGTGTCGACCGCGAAGAGTAACGCGAGGCCTTTGCGATGCGTTTCCTGCCAGGTGAAGCCGGCCTGCGGGCGCGCGAGAGCCACGAAAAGGAGACCGATCCGGAGCACAAAGAGCCCGCGCTTGATGCGCTGACGCATCGGCGAAACGGAGGAAGTCAGATCGTGCAGCAAACGAGCGGACGCGAACTGGGCGAGCGCGCGGCGCTGGGCGAAATCGAACCGGCGAAACTGCCAGAGGACGAGCGCGCAAGCGAGCGCGCCGCCGAGGAGCCAGAGAGGTTGAGCGAAGTGCATGGTATAAAATGTTTGTTCGTTAGGGCAGACGACGGAAACGGGTTTGGCCGAGCATAAAACCGGTGCCGAGCAGCGCGATCGCGGGCAACACCGCGAAGGCGAAGAGCTCTCGCTGGCTTTCGAATTTCTTCATCTCGTGCGTGGTCTTCTCCATCCGGTCGATCTCGCCATAGATGTGCTTGAGCGATTCGGTATCGGTCGCGCGGAAGAATTTGCCGCCGGTCTCGCTCGCGATCTTTTTCAATGTGTCTTCGTCCACGTCCACCCGGGCCATGGCGAGGCGTTTGTTGCCGAAAGCATCGGTCACCGGCACCGGCGCTTCGCCGCGGACGCCGGCGGCGATGGTGTAAATTTTCACGCCCAACGCTTTGGCCGCTTCGGCCGCCGTCTGCGGCGTGATCTGGCCCATGTTATTCTCGCCGTCGGTCAGGAGAACGATGACCTTTGATTTGCCCGGTTGATCGCGCAAGCGATTCACACCCGCGGCAATGGCGGAACCAATCGCAGTCCCGTCCTCGACCGCGCCGACCTGCACGCGCTCGAGATTCTGCTGGAGCCAGTCGTGATCGAGGGTGAGCGGACTAACGAGATAAGGCGCGCCCGCGAAACCGATCAAGCCGATCCGGTCGTTAGGCCGAGCGTCGATAAACTTCGAGACGACCGATTTGACGATGTCGATCCGGTTCGCCGGTTGGCCGTCGAGTTTGAAATCGAGCGCCTCCATCGAGCCCGAACAATCGAGCGCCAGGATCATGTCGATACCGCTGGCCTGAACGATGGAATTGCTGCGCCCGAGTTGCGGGCGGGCCAGGGCGACAATGATGCAGCCGAGCGCGAGCAGGCTGAGCGGAGCGAACCAGCGGCCGGCGCGACTGCGGGTTTCGCGCGCCACCTGGCGGGCAATATCCGCGCTGGAGTATTTGACGGCGGCGACCGGTCCGCGCCGCCCGCGCAGGAGCGCGAGCAAGGGCAGCAGCGCGAGGAGCCAGAGAAAATTAGGATAGAGAAAGCGGATCATATCAGGAATGGGTCAGAGCGGTTTGCCTAACGACTTCGGGCGTGAGCGTGACGTTTGGTTTGCGCGTGAGGTTTGGTTGTCCGATGGCCAGGACGAAAGCGCGTGCGCTGGCGAGCATCGCCTCCATTTGCGGGACGGTGAGCGACCAGCGGGCGAACTTTGCCAGGTCGCAATGTTCGAGGAAATCCGCCAGCATTTCGCGCTGCCCGGCGAGCGGGCTTTCCGGCAGGCTCACGAGGTCATGCAGAAACTCGCTCGTGGTGCGATGAGCCGCCCGCACGGGCAGGCATTCTTCGATGAAGCGCCGCACGATCTCCGAGACTGCGAGCGAAAACGGCTGCGCGTTTTCGTTCTGCATGAGCGGCCGGGTCGCCTCCAGTTTTTCGAGCGCAAGCTCGTAGGGAAGTTTGCGCCGGGGACGGCGGAACCAGGCCCACGCGCCCAGACCGAGCGCGGCGACGCCAACGGCGCCCGCGGTCCAGGGAAGCCACGGGAAGGGTGTGGGAATATGAATCGGCCCACGGATATCGAGGATGTCTTCCGGCGGTGCAGCGTATGGCCCGGGTGCGGTTTGCAAAGCTGGCCGCGAGGGCGCGCTGGCCGGTGCCGGCACGGGTGCCGCGTCGGCTGTGAAGGCGCAGGCGCCTAACGAGAGAACAAGAAGAGCGCGAGAGAAAAGATTTTTCATGAGCGTTTGTGCGTGCGGTTTTTGAAAAAGGACATGAGCCCGGCCACATAGGGCTGGTCGGTTTCGAGGCGCAGGGAATCGATGGCTTCTGCGTTGAAGACGCGCCGCAGTTGGGTGGCGCGCTCCTGCGCGATCTGGGCGAAGCGTTCCCGCACCTGCGGATTGCGCGTGTCGAGTTCAACCAATTCGTCGGTCTCGGCGTCTTCGATCGCGACGATGCCGAGATCGGGCAGCGAGCGCTCGCGCGCGTCTTCGATCGGGAGAGCGACGAGATCGTGCCGGCGATTGGTCTGGCGCAAGGCGCGGCGTAATTCCTCCGGCGGCGTGGCGCCGATTTGGAAATCGGAGAGGAGAAAAACGATGGCGCGGCGCTTGATCACCTGGTTCACGAAATCGAGCGCCTGCACCACATTCGTGCCGCGATGTTGCGGCTCGAAGCCGAGCACTTCGCGCACGAGGCGCAGGACATGGCGCCGGCCTTTGCGCGGCGGGAGGTAGAGTTCCACCTCGTCGGTAAAGAGCAGGAGCCCGACTTTGTCGTTATTCTTGACCGCAGAAAACGCGAGCACGCTCGCGATTTCCGCCGCCAGTTCGCGCTTGCTCTGGCCGCCCGAGCCGAAATTGCCCGAGGCGCTCACGTCCACCGCGAGGAGGAGCGTGAGCTCGCGTTCCTCGACGAATTTTTTCACGAATGGATGACCCGTGCGCGCGGTCACGTTCCAATCGATCGTGCGCACTTCATCGCCCGGGACGTACTCGCGCACGGAGTCGAAGTTCATGCCGCGGCCTTTGAAGACGCTGTGGTACTGCCCGGCGAGCGTGTCGCTGACGAGACGGTTCGTGCGAATGTCGATCTGCCGGACCTTCTGGAGAATTTCGCGAGTGTGTTCGGAATTCATGATGAAACGTGAGTGGACGTGCGCTGTGAAGGACGCGCCGATTAGGGAACCGGCAGGCCTTCCAGAATGCCGGCCACGATGTTTTCCGAGGTGATGTTTTCCGCTTCCGCTTCGTAGCTGACCGCGACGCGGTGCCGCAAAACGTCGTAGGCGAGATCCTTCACATCCTGTGGCGTGACGTAGCCGCGCCCCTGGAGAAAAGCGTGCGCGCGAGCCGCGAGAGTGAGGCCGATGGTAGCGCGAGGGGAGGCGCCCCATTGCACGTAGCCGTTCAGATTCAGGCCGTAGGGTTTCGGATCGCGCGTCGCGAGAACGATATCGACGATGTAATCCTTCACCTTGTCATCGACGTAGATACTGCTGACGACGCGTCGCGCGGCGATGATGTCTTCCGCGCTCACGACTTTCTGCACGTCAAACGTCGGTTCGGCCACGGCCATGGCATCGAGGATGGCACGCTCTTCGGAGCGGTTCGGGTAATCGACGATCACTTTCAACATGAAGCGATCGACCTGCGCTTCCGGCAGCGGATAAGTGCCTTCGTGTTCGAGCGGATTCTGAGTCGCGAGAACGAGAAACGGATCGGGCAACCGATAAGTCTCATCGCCCAGCGTGACCTGGCGTTCCTGCATCGCTTCGAGGAGCGCGCTCTGCACTTTGGCGGGCGCGCGATTGATTTCGTCCGCCAGGATCAGATTCGAAAAGACCGGCCCGTGCTTGGTGCTAAAGGTGCCTTCGCGCGGGTTGTAGATCATGGTACCGACGATGTCCGCCGGGAGCATGTCGGGCGTGAATTGCAGGCGTTGAAAATGCAGACCGACGGCGGAAGCGAGCGTTTTGAGCGAGAGCGTTTTCGCCAGGCCGGGCACGCCTTCGAGCAGGATGTGTCCGTTGCTGATCAAGCCGATCATGAGGCGATCGACGAGTTGTTCCTGGCCGATGATGACGCTGGCCATCTGCTGACGGAGCGGCTCAACCCAGGCGGCTGTTTGCTGCACGCGATCCTGCACTTCGCGGATGGTGGGATTTTCGCCGGAGCGATCCCATTGGCGCGAGGGCGCAGTCCCACGCGCGGGCGGCACAGTGTATTTCTCCGCCGAGAAATCGGGGAGCGGCCGCGGTGGCGCGGGTTTCGGTTCGGCCACGGCGGTCCCGGGCGCGGGTGAGGTTTTATTCCAGAACGATGCGGTTTTCATGAGATGTGCGGTCAGATTTTGGTTGGTTGTTTGATTTGTTAGTCCAGTCTGCCGTCGCCGCCTCGAAAGGTTTCGGCTTATGGGGCAGAATAGAATCCGAGGCTGGCACCGAACTTTCCCCGGCATTACATCGGTGAAGGGTTCGAGCGCGTTGTCTTCACCTGCGAAGCAGGAGGCGGAGACGGGTCGTTTCCGGGATGGGGTCACGATCCGGCGCTCCTGAAGAAACTGGATACGGCCATCCCACTGAGTCGGATGGCGAAACCGGAGGAGATCGCCAATGTGGTTGCGTTCCTGGCGGGCGATGGCGCCAGTAGCGCGACACCAAATCGGTAGGCCCAGCGCCTATTTGCGATCAGGGACAAGGCCGATGCCGCGCGAAGACGGTTCGTGGGA
>JBDTCM010000283.1:0-4358 GCA_039923575.1 Chthoniobacterales bacterium | reverse complement strand
TGGAAGGCTGGCCCGCTTTTCTTATTGCCCTCGGCTTTACTCTTGTTGGGGCCGCGGTTTTTTCCGTCACCGGCAAACGCGCCAGTCAGATTCCGCAGGAGGCGGTCATTGGCATCAGCTATGTGGTGGCGGCGGCGGCCGCCGTTCTCCTCCTCAGCCGCGCCGCGGAAGGCGACGAGCAAATCAAACAGATGCTCGTCGGCAACATCCTGCTCGTCAGTCCGACCGATGTCTGGAAATGCTTCGGACTTTTTCTCTTCGTCGGGATCGTGCATTTCGTCCTGCGTCGCTCTTTCCTCCTCGTCTCCTTCGATCGCGACGGCGCCTATGAGCGCCGCCTGCGCGTGCGCTGGTGGGATTTTTTCTTTTACGCGCTCTTTGGCCTGGTCGTGACCAGTTTCGTCCGGATCGCCGGCGTGCTCCTCGTCTTCAGCTACCTGATCGTGCCCGCGGTTTGCGGGATCAATCTCGCCCGCTCGTTAGGCAAACGCCTTCTCATCGGATGGGTGGTCGCGCTGCTCGGCGGAGTCGCCGGATTATTTCTTTCCTTCCGCTGGGATCTTCCCTCGGGGGCGGCGATTGTCTGCACCTTCGGCGCGCTTTTGATCGTCATTTCGTTAGGCGGATTGCTCCTCCGCGGCGGCAAGGCGGATGATGTGGCCGCCCAGCCGTTGTAGCCGGGATCGGTGATCCCGGCGGGGGAAACCGAGGCTACGCGCCAGACCAGCCGGGATCACCGATCCCGGCTACAGCGACCTTGGACGCGGCCGCTGGCGCGGTGAAAGGTGCAGCGTGCATTCGTTTCATTACCGCGACCGCCGCCTTCATTGCGAGGACGTCGATCTCGAAGAGGTCGCCGCCAAAATCGGGACGCCGGCTTACGTTTACAGCGCCGGCACGATCCAGGATCACTATCGCCGCCTCGAGGCCGCGCTCAGCGGACTGGATCACGAGATCTGCTACGCCGTCAAAGCGAACTCGAACCGCGCGGTGCTGCGTTTGCTGGCGCAAGAGGGGGCCGGCTTCGACATCGTCTCCGGCGGCGAGTTATTCCGCGTCCTCGCGGCGGACGGTGATCCCAGCCGGTGCACGTTCGCCGGCGTCGGAAAATCGCGCGAAGAAATTGAGTACGCGCTGGAGCAGGGTGTGCACTGTTTCAACCTCGAGAGCGAAGCCGAGCTCGATTACACCGCGCGCATCGCCGCCGGTAAAGGCCTGCGCGCGCCGATCGCGCTGCGCGTGAATCCGGACGTCGAGTCCGGTTCGCATCACTACATCACGACCGGCCGGAGCGAGAACAAATTTGGAATCGCGCTCGATCGGGTGGGCGCGGTTTACGAAGCGGCCGCGCGCCTGCCGCAGATCGCGATTCGCGGCGTGCAGATGCACATCGGCTCGCAGATTACCGAGGCGGCACCTTTCGCCGAAGCGATCGCCAAGATCACGCCGCTCGTTTTGGAGTTGAAGAAAAACTACGGGATCGAGTTTTTCAGCATCGGGGGCGGGATGGGGATCGTTTACAAGTCGTCGCTCGCGAGCGGGAGCGGTGATTGGTGGCGGCGGGATGATACCGGAGCGCTCACGATTGCGGACTACGCTGCCGCGATTGTGCCGGCGTTGCGCGGGCTCGGCTTGCGCATTTTACTGGAGCCCGGCCGCTTCCTGGTCGGCAACGCCGGCGTCCTCCTGACGCGCGTGCGTTACATCAAGCAGACCGGGCAGAAGAAATTTGCGATCGTCGATGCCGGCATGAACGACCTGATCCGCCCCGCGCTTTACCAAAGTTATCACGAGATCGTGCCGGCGCGGGCGCCGGAAAGTGACGCGCGCGAGACGATCGATGTCGTCGGCCCCGTCTGCGAAAGTGGCGATTTCTTTGCGCAGGATCGGGAAATGCCTCCGCTGGCGGAGGGCGATCTGGTCGCGATCATGAGCGCGGGCGCCTACGGCTTCGTAATGGCGTCGAACTACAATTCGCGGCCGCTGCCGGTGGAAGTGCTCGTCCGCGGCGATGCCTTCGGTTTGATCCGGCAACGTCAGACCGTGGCCGACCTTGTGCGCGGTGAGTGCGATCCGGCGTTTTAGTTGACCGTGAATCACGCGACGGGCGGGAGCTCATCTCCGGGGAGCGCACGCGCCTCGTGTGCCGTTTTCGGCGCCCTCGCCGAAAACTTCGTAGTTCGAGAGCGCTCACTCCTCACGGGAAGCGCGCGAGGGCGCACGCTTCTGCACGCGAGGCGCGTGCGTTCCCCGGAGATCTGGGAATTCCGCACGTCGATCGCTTGCGCGCTCTTCCGTTCCGCGCATAGATACTGCTCCCTGCAAATCATGAGACAGTGCCTTGCCATTTTCTTATTCCTCAGCTTTTTCGCCTCGGCCGCAGCCCAGGCGGAAAATACTGAATACATCATCGTCGTGGGCGGGCCGTCGCTCCACATCTGGGAGCAGTACAAAGGACCCATAGCGCACGACCATTGGTGGGCGAATTTCGTCCACTCTGCGCGGGTCCGGACGGAGCAATTGCGCGCGCAACTGGGCCCGGACGCGATGATTACCTGGCTCGTCTACAAGCCCGGCTACGTCGATCGCGGTTTGCAGGAGAAGCAGGACTTGATCTCCAACATCAACAGCGTGCGCGACAAGTTTCATCTCAACCTCGTCTATTTCAATCGCGGCGGCGACGTGATCGATTACCTGAACAACGGGCAGCCGCGCTCGCAGCGGCGGATTTCCGGGTTCGAATATTTTGGGCATTCCAACCGGGCCTGTTTCCTCTTCGATTACAGCAACGTGGTCGACAGCGCGTCGAAAGCGTGGCTGCACGAATCGGAGTTGACGAAGATCAATCGGCGCATCTTTACCCGCGACGCCTACGTCAAGAGCTGGGGTTGCCATACCGGCGAGAGCATGAGCAAACTCTGGCGCGAAGCGACCGGCACCCGGATGTGGGGTGCGATCGGCAAGACCGATTACTCGACCGGCGAGCTGCCGGCGCTCTCCTCGGTTGGCGGCAAGTGGGTGAACTAGGCGCGAAGACTTCGCTTGTAGACGCTTCGCTCTCTCCGAGCCCGCTTCCTGCCCATAAGGCATCCAGGCCGGAGGGTATGCTCCTCCGAGCCGGAGGCTGCGAAGCGCGAGGGGGACTCGGCCCGGGTAGAGCGCAGACCCGCGCCTCCCAGAGGGAGGCGTCTACAAGGCGTGAATGCTATCAGCGCGCGTAAAATTCTCGACCAATTCTGCGCGCCTGATTATCGAGGCGGGTGTGAAGTTCACCCAGACGCGGTTTCTCCGGCTCTCGATTTGTTGTCTTTTCCTCGCGGGCGACTCGAGCGCGATCAAAGCAGAAGGTCTGATCGAGGGCGCAGCGGCGCTTATTCGGCACGTCATCGAGCAAGCCACCAGCCAAGAGCCGGCGAATTCGGCTGAAGTCGCGGCGCTGCGCCGCGACATCGAACAATTTCCGGCCGCGGTCCGGAAGTTAGCGCCGGCCGAGGCCGCGCGAGAGTGGCTGAAGCTGGTCGATCGAGCGCAGTCGCTCTCACCGCGATCGATCCGGGCCAATAGTTATTTCATGGAAGGGTTTGGCGCAGGTGACAGCCTGCTCAAGGTCTTAACGCCGCCGGCCGCATGGCCGGAACTGGCGAAGGCCGTCGCGTAGCGTCCCGCTCCCAAGGACGAAAAGAC
Organism: Chthoniobacterales bacterium; assembly: GCA_039923575.1. Classification (GTDB taxonomy): domain Bacteria; phylum Verrucomicrobiota; class Verrucomicrobiia; order Chthoniobacterales; family UBA10450; genus Palsa-1392. The sequence goes on along the minus strand of JBDTCM010000283.1, from coordinate 674 downwards.
GACGACCGAAGTGGGGCTTCGTCTCCTCGCGGCCACGCTGACCGGAGATCGCGCCGCGCGCGCGCAGGCGATTGGCCAGGTGCAAGCGCTCGAGGCGCAACGAAAAAAAGCGAAGAGTTCCTATTTTTCCGTCTCCACGACACTCGACGGGGCCCTCGTCCAAAACACGGAGGATCCGGAAGCAGCTCGTTAGGCTAATCGAACCCCAGTTGAAGCTGGCGAGCACGTCCGTCCTCGAGCTGCCGGATTTGCTGACCCTGCTCGGGCCGGAACGGGCGGAACAATTCCTCCGCCGCGCGCTCGTCGAGAGTCCGCGTCTCCTCGCCTTTTCCCGGGCGGACGAGACGGAAAGCCTGGCCCGACGCCTGGCCCTGGAGTTGGTCGACAAACTGAAGGCGCCGCAATGGAAACTGACTTGCGCCTTGGACGGCGCCCCACTCTACGAAGCGCTGCAAAAGCGTTTCGGCGACGCGTCCGTCGAGGGTGAGAACGAGCATCATTCTTCGAACGATGCCGCCTCCGCCCGGCGCGAAGCGCGGATGTTTTATTTCCTCTCGCGGATCGCGAACAACCGGATCGATGACGCGATGAAGATGGTCACGCAAGGCGGGGCCGAGCCCTTGGACGACTCCGGTCGGGCCCGTGAAACCATCGATCTTTCCGACCAGGCGATC
>JBDTCM010000282.1:0-6770 GCA_039923575.1 Chthoniobacterales bacterium | reverse complement strand
GGGCAGACCCATGAAAAGCTGGCAACTACGCAGGGTGTTTTCGGTCACCGCCTGTTTGAACTGTGTCCGATCGAGAGCCACCCCGCGACGCTATCGCCGCCGTCCTTTGTCGTCCCGCTAAAAATTTACCGCGCGCGCATTCAATTGCCGCGCGGCGGCGCGCGGCGCAGATTGGCCTGTGCACAAGAGAGCCGCGACAGATTGGAATCAGATCCGGGCGGACTTCCCCATCCTGCAACAGCAGGTCCATGGGCATCCGCTGGTTTATTTCGATAATGCCGCCACCACGCAAAAGCCGCACGCGGTGATCGAAGCCCTGCGGCACTACTACGAGCATAACAACGCCAACGTCCATCGCGGTCTGCACGAACTGAGTGCCCGCGCCACCGACGCCTACGAAGAATCGCGCGCACGCGTCGCGGCTTACATCGGCGCTGCGAGTGCGGACGAAATCGTTTTCACCCGCGGGACAACCGAGAGCATCAATCTCGTCGCGCAAGCCTGGGGCGGAAAATTTCTGCGCGAGGGCGACATCATCTTGCTGACGGAGATGGAGCACCACAGCAATCTCGTGCCGTGGCAACTGCTGGCCGAACGCACGGGCGCGCGCCTGCGCTTCATCCCGGTCCGCGACGACGGGACGCTCGCTCTCGAACAGATTCCTTCCCTGCTCACGCGCGAGGTGAAGTTGTTCGCCTTCACCCACGTTTCCAACTCGTTAGGCACAATCAATCCCGTGGCTGAGCTTTGCGCCCAGGCGCGTGCCGTCGGCGCGCTCACCCTCGTCGATCTCGCCCAGAGCGCGGGACACATGCCGGTCGATGTGCGTGAGATCGGTTGCGATTTCGCCGCCTTCTCCGGACACAAGATGTGTGGGCCGACAGGGATCGGCGCGCTCTACGCTCGTGCGGAAATCCTCGACTCGCTGCCGCCTTGGCATGGTGGGGGCGAGATGATCGTGAGCGTGACGCTGGAAAAGAGCACCTTCAAGAAAGCGCCGCACCGCTTCGAGGCCGGGACACCAAACATCGCCGGGGCCATCGGGCTGGCGGCGGCGATTGATTACATCGAGGGAATCGGGCGCGCCGAGATTTTCGAACACGATGCGCACTTGACTGCCTACGCGCTGGAACGCCTCGCCGAGCTGCCTGGTATTCGCCTGCTCGGACCCGCCGGCGCGCGGGGCGCGCTCATCGGCTTCGTCATGGCGTCGGCGCATCCGCACGACGTCACGACGTTTGCTGATCAACAGGGCCTCGCATTGCGCGGCGGCCATCATTGCAACCAGCCGTTGATGCGAAAATTCGGTTTGCCCGGAACGACCCGCGCCAGTTTCTATTTCTACAACACCGCCGCGGAGGTCGATCGCATGATCGAGATTCTCCGCGACGCCACGCATTTCTTCGCATGAGTTCAGAGCTGGAAGAGCTGTATCAGGAGGTGATTCTCGATCACTCGCGGCGGCCGCGGAATTTCGGCGAGCTGCCGGGTGCGACAGTCTGCGTGCACGGCGATAATCCTTCCTGCGGCGACGAGATTCATCTGGCCGTAAAATTCGGAACTCATGACGACGTGGCCGACGTCAAGTTCACCGGGCACGGCTGCGCCATCAGTCAGGCGTCTGCTTCGATGCTGACTGCGAAGGTGAAAGGAAAAAGCCGGGCGGACGCGATGTCGCTCCTGCGTTCCTTTCAAAACCTCGTCACCGATGGCACGGGCGAAGCGCTCCAGTCGTTAGGCGATCTTCGCCTCTTTGCGGGTGTGCGCAAATTTCCGCAGCGAGTCAAGTGCGCGCTCCTGCCCTGTCGGGCGATCGAGCAGGCCTTGCAGCAGAGCGCGGGCGAATCCAGCATCTCGACCGAAAGTGAAGCGTGACGCCTAACGAATCGGCCCCGGCGGCGCGAATGTCCCTCCCCCTCGCCGAGGAACCGTTCCGGATTTTCTTCCCGACCGGGGTGCTGCTCGCAATCGTTGGCGTATCGCTTTGGCTACTCTATTACCTCGGCGTCGGCATCCCCTACCCGAATGTGACGCATGCACGGCTCATGATCGAAGGCTTCATGGCCTCGTTCATCTTTGGATTTCTCGGCACGGCCGGTCCGAGACTCACCTCGACGCCGCCTTTCTCGCCGGCTGAGGTAGCGACCCTGTTTACCCTCGACTTGCTCGCGGCCGGCGCCCACCTCGGGGGCGCGCATCGGGCCGGCGATATTTGCTTCCTCCTTTGCCTGCTCGTTTTCATGCGGGTGCTTGCGAAACGCTTTCGACAACGCAAAGATTCGCCGCCGCCGAATTTCGTCCTCGTGGCCCTGGGACTGGTCAGCGGAGTGGTTGGAGCGGGCCTCGTGGCTTATGCGGAAGCGACGCAGTATTCACGCATTTATCAGTTCGGCAGCGCGCTCCTCAACGAATGTTTCGTGCTCCTGCCGATCCTTGGTGTCGCTCCTTTCTTCATCGGGCGGTTACTCGATCTGCCTAGCTCGAACCTGCCGGAGTCGCGCGCCTTCCCACCCGAGTGGAGACGCGCGGCGGCCTTCGCAGGGCTCGTCGGCGTGCTCACGATCGCTTCCTTCGCCATCGACGCTTTCGGCTGGCCGAAAACCGGCGGCTGGCTGCGCGTTGCCGCTCTTAGCCTTTATGTGGGAAGACGGATGCCATTCCGCGGCCACACGTTTCTGGCCAATTGTTTGCGAGTCGGAATCGTCACCATTCTTGTCGGATTCGCACTGATTGCGGCCTGGCCGATCTATCGCGTCGCCGGTTTACACATTGTCTTCATCACCGGATTCAATTTCATCGCGTTCACGGTCGCGATCCGGGTGGTCTTTGGCCATAGCGGCAACCTTGATCTGCTTTCGAAGCGGCTCTGGTTTTTCATCGCCACGGGCGCGCTGCTCTATCTCGCGATGGTTGCACGCTTCACCGCCGATCTCGCCCCGGCCGTGCGCATCCTGCATCTGCTTGCGGCGGCGATTTGCTGGCTGGTGGCGGCGTTAGTCTGGATGCTTAAAGTCCTTCCGAAAGTCGCGATCGCCGAGCCGGAGAAATGACGGAGGCTGTGGAAGCGTGAACGTGGATAGACTCTGGTCCCGCGGTCTGACGAAGCAACGATCGATCTTTGGATTGCGCCTGGATGGCGGGCCGGGCGACGGTCTCCCTTTCGTGCTTTCGATCATCGGGTCATCTTGATCACGATCTCCGGTCATCTCGGGGCGAGATGGTCTGGGTGCGCGGGGTGGCCCTGAAGCAACCGCCCGAGCAAAGAACCTGAGCGAATCGTATCTGAGAACAAACTTATGAGCACTCAGATCGTCCACGAGGCAGCGAGCCTGGTTGAAACGACAGGTGAATAGGACGGAGGAAATGATGATCAAGCTTAAAAGAGTCTACGAGAAACCCGAGAGGGCCGGCTGCCTCCCTTCCTGGACAAAGCTCTGGCCGCGCGGCCTAACGAGACAAGGATCGGCAGTCGATCTTTGGCGGAAAGAGAGCGATTGGCGTCCGCAGTCTTCTTGGGCATTCCCTGAATTCTTTCGCTTGGTTGGTGCTGGCCGACGGCTATGATCAAAGGCAATGGGTGAACACGCTTCCGATGCAAAGCGGCCGCTGGCTCTTTCGCGCGATCAAATGCGGAGCTTCGGCTACCGCGTGATCGATCTGCTGGTCGAACATTTCGACGCGATCGACGATCAACCTGTCGGCGCGAAACTGGAACCGAATTTTCACTTTCTCGAAGAGGAGCCTCCCGAAAATGGATGCGATCCCGCTGAACTTCTTTCCTTTCTGCAGCGCGAAGTTTTTCCCAATAATCTGCACCTCGATCATCCCCGTTTTTTCGCTTTCGTGCCGAGCCCGGGAAATTTTGTCAGCACAATGGCAGATGCGCTCGCTTCCGGCTTCAACGTCTTTAACGGCACCTGGCTGGGCGGCTCGGCCGCGGCTTCCATGGAATTGCTCGTGATCGACTGGATGCGGTGTTTTTGCGGAATGCCGGAGACGGCTGGCGGTCTGCTCACGAGCGGCGGCTCAGCCGCGAATCTGATTGCGCTCGTGGCTGCCCGGCAGAGCATCGCGCGGGCGGAGCTTGCGCGAGCGACGGTTTATTTTTCCGACCAGACTCATTCATCGGTCGAGCGCGCCCTTCTCGTCATCGGCTTTTCGCGGGAGCAATGCCGGAAGATTGAATCCGATCTTCAAGGACGTTTACCGATGGAGTCTTTGCGAAACGCTGTGCGTGCGGATCGAGCCGCGGGGCTGCGGCCACTCTGCGTGATTGCGAATGCCGGAACGACGAGCACCGGAGCGGTCGATCCACTCGAGGAGTTGGCGGAATTTTGTCAGGCCGAAAAGCTCTGGCTGCATGCCGATGGCGCATACGGCGCTGCGGCCATCATCTGCACGCGCGGACGCCAAGAGTTGCGCGGCCTTGAGCGCGTCGATTCGCTCTCGCTCGATCCGCATAAGTGGCTCTTTCAGCCTTTCGAATGCGGATGCGTTCTCGTCCGCGATCGGCTCGTTCTTCGCTCCGCTTTTCGCGCCACGGCCGACTATCTCCGCGATGTGCATCGTGAATCGGCCGAAGTGAATCCGGCCGATTACGGGATCCAGCTCAGTCGCAGTTTTCGCGCGCTCAAGCTCTGGCTTTCGATAAAAACATTTGGCATGGCCGCCTTCCGCGAAGCAGTCGCGCGCGGTTTCGAGCTGGCCGAATTGGCGGAGCGCGAACTGCGCACCAGATCGGGTTGGGAAATTCTTTCGCCGGCACAAATGGGAGTCGTTTGTTTCCGATTCGGCAATGACGACGAACTTCCGGGACGCATTGTGGAAGCGATGTTGCGTGAAGGTTATGCGTTCCTGACGTCGACGAAAATCAAGCAGGCAATCTGTCTGCGGTTCTGCACAATCAATCCCCGGACGACCGATCAGGACATGATTGAGAGTGTGCGCCGTTTGGACGAATGCGCACGAAAATGTTCGCAAACCGCGTAAGGAGCCCTATGACACAGCTTAAAACGCGGACCGAATGAAATTCCTTTTCTTCGCAGGCACGATCGCCGCAGTCGCGGTCACGCTCTTTGTTGTGGAGCGGTTCTTTCCCCTGCGGGAAACGCGATCGCTCTTTGGCCGTTTGCTGGTCAACATCGCACTCTCGGTCGTCACTTTTCTGGTTGCCATTTCTCTGGTGCAACCGGCGGTGCATTGGGCCTTGCGCTGGTCGGCGGAGAAACCACTGGGTCTGATTCATCTCATCGCGCTGCCATCTTTCCTTCAATTCATCGTCAGCTTCCTGCTCATGGACCTGATTTTCTATTACTGGCACCTGGCCAATCATCGAGTGCCATTTCTTTGGCGATTCCACAATGTGCACCACATCGATCCCGGCCTCGATGTCTCGACCGCATTTCGTTTTCACTTTGGCGAGATCGCTTTCTCTGCCCTGCTCGGTGTGCTTCAGGTGAGCGTGATCGGGATCTCGGCCTGGGCCTTCGGCATCTACCAGTTGGCCTTTCAGGCCGAAGTGCTTTTTCACCACAGCAACTGGCGCCTCCCCATCAGGCTGGAGCGTTTCCTGAACAAAGTCATTGTCACGCCACGCATGCATGGAATTCATCATTCGCAGGTGCGACGCGAGAATAACTCAAACTTCGCTACCATCTTCAGCTTTTGGGACCGGATGCACCGCACCCTCGGACTGAATATCCCGCAGTCAGAAATCATCATGGGGATTCCCGCTTACTCGCGCCCGGAGGACAACCAGATCGCGAATGCGCTTTTCCTGCCCTTTCGCAAACAGCGCGATTACTGGCGAACGCCCGATGGCACTCTGGTCGATCGGCCTGCCACGCCTAACGAGGATTGTGCGAGACTGGCCGAGTGAACCTGTGCGCCGATGCGACGAAAGGTAAAGCTGGTTACGGCCTTAACTATATGGCCGTCTATCTCGAGGAGCGGGTAGGCGAGAAAATTAATTGGACCACTCGCCGGCGCGGGATCCACCACCAGGTCGCGACCTTTGGTCAGCTCAAACCGATTCGCCGGATTATGTCCGAAGTAGTAATCGGCCAGCTGCGGGTTCTTCCAGGCTTCGCTGATGTCCACCGGCACCCACTCGCCGTCGGCAAAGAATTCCGCCCAGCAATGATAGCCCTCGATCGCGCCCTCGTTTTTGTCCGCCGGAATAGTCACTCCGATGGCGAAACGCGCGGGAATGCCAATGCTCCGGGCCAGCGCGATGAAGTAAGCGTGGAAATCGCTGCAATTTCCGGTGCGCGCGTCGCAGGCGTAGATGGCATCGCCGCGTCCCCAGCCCGTGCCGGTTTTGTCGTAATGCATCCGGCTCAGCACATGATCGTAAAGCGCTTTGGCGCGGGCGAGATCATCCGTCTTTCCGGCCGTGGCCTTGGTGGCGAGCGTCTTAAAGGTTTCGTTCGCCGGCACCAGTTTTTCCGGCCGTAAAAAACGCTTTGCCTCGGCCTTCGTTGCTGGATAAGGAGATTTCTCCTTGCGCAGTACGCGATAGCGCAGCGCCACGGTCTTGCCGCTGTCCGCGGGCTGCGCCTGCAGCACACAGATATCGTTTCCGTACTCTCGGTCCTGCACCTTTTCCCATTTCAGAGGAATGTTGAGTTCTTCGATGACGACACTCTGAAAAGCGTCGCTCTTGGGCTCATCCGGAAAGTTTGTGTCAACTAAGAGCCAGTTAGAATGAACTTTGATTCGTGCAGGCTATAGAGTTTGAGAATGAAGAAGGTCTGATCGCGATAGCCATA
>JBDTCM010000281.1:0-4021 GCA_039923575.1 Chthoniobacterales bacterium | reverse complement strand
TCGGTCGCGAGCTGATCGTAGAGTTCGATCGCGCGCTCGTAGTTTTTCGGATCCGCTGCGCCCATCTCGTAGTAAATGTCGCCTTTCCCACAGAGCGCTTCCCGGCGTTCCGCCGGCTTCGCGTCGTTCTTCAACACTTCGTCATAAAGGGCCAGGGCCTCTCGATTTTTCCCCAGCCGCCGCTCGATCGCAGCCTCTTCATTGCGCGCCGCCCAGCGCAACTCGCCGTTGAGTTTGACCGCCTGATCAAGCAGCGCGAGCGCATGATCGAGCGACTCCGCGCCCATGCTCGACATCGCGGAACGGGCCGCAAAAAAGAGCGCCTTTTCAGTCAGGGCCGCGCCCGGGTTTTGCTCGCCACGGGACGAGTCCGTCCGGCTGGCGGACTGCGCCAACAACTCGAATTGCGTCTGCGCATTGGAAAAATCCTGCCGGCGAAAATAAGCTTCCGCCAGCTTCATCCGCACTTCTGCCGTGAAATGGGAGTCGGGATGTTGCCGCAGAAAATTGTTGGCTGCGGTGATGACGCCCGTTTCATCCGTCGCGGAGGTCGTATCCTCCAGCCAGATTTGCAGATAATCCGCCCGCTCCAGCGCCGTGGCGGTCGGATGTTGCTGGCGGGCTTGCGCCAGATCCTTCCGCGCTGTCTCCAGATCCGGCCGGGCGGCGTGAAAGGCGAGTTCGGCAAGGGATACCCAGGCCTCCGAAACGCGCGGGCTCTGCGGGAAATCACGGATGAATTTTTGAAATGTCTGGACGGCTTCCGCCTTGCCCTGCGCCGCCTGCACCGCTCCTTCTTCGAGGAGCAATTCTCCCTGCACGCCTCGCTCCGTCGGGTCGTTGCTAATCCTGCGATAATCGGCCGCAAATTCCGCGGCGCGATCGAGGCGCAACCAGCAGAGGGCGGCGTTAAACAAAGCTTCGCGCGTCAGCGTGGGCGCGCGCGCCGTCAGTTCTTCATAAATGGCCGCGGCCTGGTCGAGATGTCCGCTGCGATATTTCGCTTCCGCCACCAGCCAATCGACTCGTTCCAGGAAATCCGGCGCGGAATTTTGCGCGCGCGCCGCCTCCGCCGCCGCGATCGCCGCCTCCCATTGCTGGCGGGCGAGATGCAGGTGGGCCAATTCCAAATCCGCTTCGCCTAACGACGGCAAGCGCACCGGGCTGTCCCGCAATCGCGTCAGTCGGGCGATGGCTTTTTCCCGATCGCCGGAGCGGAGCGCGCTCTTCGCCAGATACCATTGCGCCAGCACCTGCCGCGGCTGAGCCGGATCGCGGCCCCAGCGTTCCAGTTCGTTGGTTGAGGGCTTGCGCTCCATCCGATAGAGCTCATCGAGCTTCGCAAAAACCTCCGGCAAGGCCGCGTCGTTAGGGCGATGTTCGATGAATTCCTCCAGCGCGTCGTCGCCGCTCTCCGGCGTCCTCGCTTTCAAATGCGCGTCAGCCAGCTTGAACAAAGTGGCGATGAGGAGCGAATGGGAAACGCCCTCCGGCGTTTTCAAGATCACGCTCCACGTCTCGATCGCCTTTTCGAAATGGCCCTGCAACAAATTGAGCTGGCCAAACAGAAACCGTTTTTCGTTCCGCTCCGTGGCCGCCTGCGGCTTGGTCTCGCGCAGCAATTGATCGGCCGTTGCCAGGTCGCCGCGCGTAATCAGCAACTGCGCGATGCGCAGGCGAACGCGCACGGTCCATTTCGGATCGTTCTCCAATGCCCGAAATTGTTTGATCGCGTCGTCCCGGCGCCCGAGGGCTTGCAAAGCCTGCGCGGTCCCGAAAACGGATTCGGCGCGCAGGGACGCGCCCGGATTTGCAGCCACCTTTTCATAAAGCGGCAGCGCCTCCGCCCAGCGATCGAGCGCCGCCAGCGCCTGCCCATGAGCGAAGACGACTTCCTCATCATTCGTTAGGCTGGGTGTCTCGAAAAGCGCCAGCGCCTCGGCCGGCCGGCCGGCCCTCACCAGGGCCTCCGCCAGCTTCTTCCGCGCCAGCGTTTTCTCGGGGAGGGGCGGGTTTTGCGCGAGGAACGTTTGCAGGCGCTCGATCGCAACCTGCGGCACGCCCGCGAGCGGCGCCATCGCCGCCTGCAGCGCCGCGCTAGGTTGCGCCTTTCCCGGCGTGCCTGACGCAAAGAGAAGAACACTCGCCAGACTCAGAAGTTTCAGATTCATTTGCCTAACAATGGCCGCAGGTGTTCGCCGGTGTAACTGCCTGGCCGGCGCGCGATCTCTTCCGGCGTTCCTTCGGCCACGATCCGGCCGCCGTTCTCGCCCCCTTCCGGGCCGAGATCGATCACCCAGTCGGCGCACTTGATCATCTCGAGATTGTGCTCAATCACGACCAGCGTGTTGCCCGCGTCACGCAGTTTCATCAAGACCTGCAGGAGTTTTTCGATGTCGGCAAAATGCAGCCCGGTGGTCGGTTCGTCGAGAATGTAGAGGGTGCGCCCGGTCGCTTTCTTGGCCAGCTCGGTCGCGAGTTTCACCCGTTGCGCTTCGCCGCCAGAGAGCGTCGTCGCCGCCTGCCCGAGCCGCAAGTAGCCGAGCCCCACATCCTGCAGCGCGCTCAGGCGGTCGCTCACCGTCGGCACATTGCGAAAAAAACGCGACGCTTCATCGACCGTCATCGCGAGCACGTCGGCGATGTTTTTTCCCTTGTAGGTAATCTCGAGCGTCTCGCGGTTGTAGCGTTTCCCCTGGCACACTTCGCAGACCGCGTAGGCGTCGGCAAGGAAATGCATTTCGATTTTGATCAGCCCGTCGCCCTGGCAATTTTCGCAGCGGCCGCCTTTGACATTGAAACTGAAACGCCCCGCGCTGTAACCGCGGATGCGCGAAGCCGGCAACTGGCTGAAGAGTTCGCGAATCGGGGTGAATGCGCCGGTGTAGGTGATGGGGTTGGAACGCGGGGTGCGCCCGATCGCGCTTTGATCGATGATGATTGCCTTGTCGATCTGTTCGAGTCCATGCAGGGCGCGGTGTTCGCCCGGCTTGTCTTTTGAATTGTAGAAATGCCGAAAGAGCGCGCGACGCAGAATGTCGTCGACAAGAGTTGATTTTCCGCTTCCGGAAACACCCGTCACGCAGGTAAGGCAGCCTAACGGAATTCGGGCGGTCACGTTCTTAAGGTTGTTTTCCGTCGCGCCTACGATGGTGAGCCAGTCGCCGGACGAGGCGTCGCTCCCGCGCGGCGCAGTCCGCAGCCGCGGGATGGCGATCTTCGAGCGACCGGAAAGATAGGCTGCGGTCGGCGAATTCTCCGCCCCGAGAATTTCCTCGAGCGACCCGGCAGCGACGATCTCGCCGCCGCGCGGACCCGCCCCCGGGCCGAGATCGAGAATGTAATCAGCGGCGCGGATGGTTTCTTCGTCGTGCTCGACCACGATGACGGAATTGCCGAGATCGCGCAGCCGGCGCAGCGTGCCAATGAGTCGCGCGTTGTCGCGCTGATGCAGACCAATGCTCGGCTCGTCGAGCACGTAGAGCACGCCGGCCAGGCCGGAGCCGATCTGGGTGGCGAGCCGGATGCGCTGCGCTTCGCCGCCAGAGAGCGTGCCGCTTTCGCGATTGAGGGTGAGATAATCGAGCCCGACCTCGAACAAAAATTCGAGCCGGGAGGAGATCTCGTGAACGACCTCAGAAACAATCGCGCGCTGTTGTTCGGAAAGTTCGATTTGCCTAACGAATTGGGCAGCGTCCGCAATCGTGAGCTCGCAGAACTGGTGAATGTTCGCTTCCCGGCCGTTCGTTTCCCTGATCGTGACGGCGAGAATTTCCGGCTTTAACCGCGCCCCATCGCAAACCGAGCAGGGCGCGCGATTCATAAAGGCGCGAATCCGGCTGCGGGTGAATTCGCTCTCGGTTTCCGCGTAAAGCCGCTGCAACTGCGGGAGCAAGCCCTCGAACGGTCGGGCCGTCTTCGTGGCGGTGCGCCCGTTGCCACCGAAGCTCATCTCAATCGGCCGGTCGCCCGTCCCAAAGTAGAGCGCTTCCTTGAATTTCTCAGGCAGATCCTCAAACGG
>JBDTCM010000280.1:0-3704 GCA_039923575.1 Chthoniobacterales bacterium | reverse complement strand
CGCCGCGCGCGGCCGCGCTCAGCTCGCGAAACGGTGCCAACGGCCAGGTGCCGAGGAGCGTCTGGTAGAGCAAATACTCTTCGTTGGCATCCGGCGCCTCGCTTTCCTCGAAGCGGCGTTTCCAGCGCCGGTTGAGCGTGCGCCAGCGGCCTAACGAACGTCGCCAGACATCCGGTATTTCCGAGATCACCGCCATCCGCGCGCGCACATCTTCGCTGCGCTTGGTGTCATGCGTGGACGTGGCGAGGAGTGTTGCCGGCCAATGCTCCTGCCGCTCCGCGTTGCGCCGGTGAAATTCCTCCACTCGCATCCCGAACCGCTGCGGTTCGCCGCCCACTTCATTCAGCGCCGCGAGCCGGTTGTAAATGTAGAAGGCGGTATCCTCGAGGCCCTTCGCCATGATCGGGCCGGTGGTCTGCTGAAATTTGAGGACGAAGTGGATGTGCTCGGCGCGCGCTTCCTCGTCCAGATTTTCCGGGAAACGAAAGAGCAGAATGTCGCGCAGAAAATTGAAGACGGATTCTTCCAGGGCCGGGTTACGCCGTTTCGCCGCCGCGACCGCGCGCTCGACCACGGCCCGATCGGCTTCGCTCACTGGCCGGTCGGGCGCGAGATAGGTTCTATAAACCGGGAAGCAGGCGATCGTTTCCTGCACCGCGAGGGTGAGGGCATCGAGCGTGAAATCGCGATACCACCGATTTTTCTCCGAGATCCGGTCGAACATCGTGCCGAGGACGTTGACGTCGTTGGCGAGCGAGAGGCGCATGACGAGGCGCTTCTTCGCGTAAACGAGATGGCCGAAGTGCAGGGTATGCCCGATGAACTTGTGAAAAGCGGTCGTGATGGGGCGCTCCGCATTGGCGTCGACCAGCACGCCGATGACGTCGTTCATGAAGTCGTAACCGGTCGTGCCGTGCACCGGCCAATCGGCGCGCAGTTGCTCGTTGCCGCTCAGGATCTTTTCCACCACCAGATAAATGGCACGCCGGTCCACCGGCAGCTCGCCCTGCAACGCTTCCGCGACGCGACGCTGCAACTTCTCGAAGTATTCGTTAGGCAAATAGAGGCCGTCGGGATGATCGATGCGCAAACCGGTGACCGCGCCGGTCGCGACCAGCTCGAGGAGGAGCCGATGCGCTTCTTCAAAAACCTCCGGCAATTCCATCCGAATCGCGGCCAGATCGTTGATGTCGAAGAAGCGGCGGTAATTGATCTCTTCTGCCGCCACCCGCCAAAACGCAAGGCGATAGGCCTGCTCGCTGAGAAGGGCGTCGAGCGCGTCGAAACTGCGCGGCTCGCCCGGAGTGCCATTGATGATCGTGAGGGCTTTTTCGATCGCTTCCTGTACGAGCGGCGCTTCCTCGCAACGCCGTTCCGAACGTCGCTTGATGATTTCCTTCTCCCGCGTCCGCTCCGCGATGCGCTCCGGGTCGCGTTCCGTGCGGCGCGGCAAATATTCGAGCGCGGTCAGGATGCTCTGCAATTCCGCATAAAAATCCTCCGCCTTGTGCTCGCTCAACTGCGCGAGCGCGATCTCGAGCACGTGCCGGTAGGTGCCGGGCGCAAGCGGAAATTCGTGCTCGAAGTAGCGCAGGAAAAAGCGCCCGGCCTCGTAATGAACTTTCAGTTCCCCGCGCTCGAGAACGCGTCCGTATTGATCGCCCAGAACCGGAATGAGCACCTTGTCGCGCAGATCCGACTTGAGCGGCTGCCAGTCGATCTCGAAATAAGCCGCGTAGGGCGAGCTCGGCCCGTTCTCGAGCACGTCGGCCCACCAAAGATTTTGCGGCTCGCCGATGCCCATGTGGTTGGGAACGAAGTCGAGCACCTGGCCCATCTCGTGCGCGTGCAACTCCGCCATCCAGGCGTCGTATTCCGCGCGCGACCCGATCGCGTCGTTGAGCTTGTTATGATCGGTAATGTCGTAGCCGTGCAGGCTATCCGCGCGCGCCTGGAAATAAGGTGAGGCATAGCAGTCGCTGATCCCGAGCGCGTGGAGATACGGCACGAGCGCGCGCGCCTGCGCGAAGGTGAATTCGCGATTGAACTGCAGACGGTAAGTGGAGCTGGGAATGCGCGGGGCCGGTATGCTCACGTGCGTTTTATCCTAGAGAGGATTTCGGGAATGGACAGAATTTGCGCAGCGTACTGTTGTAGACGCCTCCCTCTGGGAGGCGCGGGTCCGCGCATGGCCACTCGCTCGTGGCCTTTCTCAACGATCGCCCACGCAGGCCCGCGCTTCGCAGCCTCCGGCTCGGAAGAGCATACCCTCCGGCCTGGATGCCTTACCCTCCCGGCCTGGATGCACTACGGGCAGGAAGCGGGCTCGGAGAGAGCGAAGCGTCTACATCTTCTCCGGAACGCGAATGCCGAGAAGATCGAGTCCGCGCTGCAAAGTGCGCGCCGTCAATTCGCAAAGTGCCAGCCGCGTCGCGCGCGCCGGTTCCTCCGCCTTGAGGACGGGGCACGCCTCGTAGAAAGCGTGGAAGGCATTGGCCAGCTCGAAGAGATAATTGGCCAGGATATTCGGACGAAAATCATTCAGCACCTGCGGCACGGTCTCGGCGAATTGCGCGAGGCGCTTGGCCAGGGTCAGTTCGGCCGGCTCGGATAACGCGAGTTCGTTCGGCGGACGAAAGTCCTCGCCCGCCTTGCGGAAGATCGAACGGATGCGCACGTAGGCGTTCTGCAGGTAGGGCGCAGTGTTTCCCTGCAGGGCGAGCATGCGATCCCAGGAGAAAATGTAATCGGTCATCCGATACTGCGAGAGATCGGCATACTTGACCGCGCCGATACCGATCGTTTTTGCGATCGCGCTCTTCTCCGCTTCGTCGAGGTCGGGATTTTTTTGCTCGACGATTTTTTTGGCTCGCACGACCGCTTCGTCGAGCACGTCACGCAGCGGCACATTGTCGCCGGAGCGCGTTTTCATCAGCTTGCGGTCCTCCCCGAGGATGCTGCCGAACGGGATGTGGCGGAAATCGGCGGTCCGGCCTTCGCGCCGCGCGATCTCGAAGATCTGTTTAAAATGCAGGGTTTGCGGCGCGCCGACGACGTACCAGAGCGTGTCGCGCTTCAGGTCGCCAATTCGATAATCGACCGTCGCGATATCCGTTGTGGCGTAATTGTATCCTCCGTCGCTCTTGCGAATCATGCACGGCTTGTCGGCCAGCTCCGGAATATCGGGGAAGAAAACCACGATCGCACCTTCGCTCTCTTCTGCGATTCTCGATTGGAGCAACCGAGCGACGACGCCAGCCAACCGGTCGTCATAAAAACTTTCGCCGCGCTGGATGTCGTAATGGATGTCGAGGATTTCGTAGGCGGCCTCGAATTCCTTCATGGAAAGCGCAACGCATTCATTCCAAATGCGCAGGTTTTCCTCGCCGCCGGCCTGCAGCTTTACGAGCTCGTTGCGGCAGGCGTCGCGCACCGCCTCATCGCTCTTGCTCAGTTCGTTCGCCGACTTGTAAATCCGGACCAGCTCGGCGATCGGATCGCGCTCGAGCGCGGCGCGATCGAGCAGATTTTTCCAGCCGTAAATCACCATCCCGAACTGCGTGCCCCAATCGCCGATGTGATTGTCGCGGATGACGTCGTGGCCGAGAAACCTGGCGATCCGGGCGAGCGCATCGCCCAGGACGGTGCTGCGGATGTGCCCGACATGCATCGGTTTGGCGACGTTCGGCGAGCCGAAGTCGATC
>JBDTCM010000279.1:0-3656 GCA_039923575.1 Chthoniobacterales bacterium | reverse complement strand
ACTTCCGCCGTCAGCTCGACGTCGACCGGGCGCTCTTTCTTGCTCAGCGCACGGCGCAATTTCGAGAGAGCGATGTTTTGCAGCTGGCGAATGCGCTCGCGCGTCACGCCGAATTTCTTGCCCACTTCCTCGAGGGTCTTTGGCTTGCCGCCATCGAGCCCGAAACGCGAGAAGATGATCTTGCGCTCGCGGTCGTCGAGCACGTCGAGCAGACCGCCAACCTCGTTGCGCAGGTTTTTGTCGCGCAACAGTTCGAACGGCGTCTGCGCTTCTTCGTCTCCGACGATCTCGCCGAACTCGGTCGAGTCGTCGTCGCTGATCGGCGCATCGAGCGAAGCCGGACGAATCGAAACGGTTTTCAGTTGCGAGACTTTGCCCGCAGCAATCCCGATCTCTTCCCCGAGCTCGTCATCGGTCGGTTCGCGGCCAAGTTCTTCGCTCATCTGGAGCGAGACGCGGCGCATCTTGGAAATTTTGTCGACGAGGTGCACGGGCAACCGGATCGTCTTCGATTGATTGGCGAGCGCGCGCTTGATCGATTGCTTGATCCACCACGCGGCGTACGTGCTGAGCTTTCCGCCCTTTGCCGGATCGAAACGCTCGACCGCTTTCATCAGGCCGATGTTGCCCTCCGAAACGAGATCGAGGAGCGGCAACCCGAGGTTGGCGTAGTCGTGCGCGATTTTCACCACCAAGCGCAGGTTGGAGCGAATCATCAGGGCGCGCGCTTCCTTGTCGCCCTTTTTGATTTTTGCGGCGAGCTCGATTTCCTGCAAGGGCGTGAGCAGAGGGATCTGCCCGATCTCGCGCAGGTAAATCTTAATTCCAGTATCGCTATCTTCAGCGGCCATATAAGTTCTCATGAAGTCGGTCGAAGGTAGGGTGGCAAATAGGTTCGTTCGTCGGTTTTACGAACGTGCGGCATTTGTAGGATGCGTGTTGTAGCATTCGCTAAACTACTTAACAAGGTTAAATATCGGAATAGAGACAGTGGTTGGATGCTTCTTGTTCATTCTTTCCCGGGGTGTCGAGCACCAATTTTCGAGGGAAAAAATAAAGTTCGATTAAAGCGTCATAAAGGTTTGCTCATCAAGCTTTTAAATTGAGCTGAGTCCGAGCGTCATTCAGCGCGCCGTTTTGTCGCCAACGGAACGCAGATTTTGCCCACTCGTTTTCCTTAGAATGGTGAGAATTTCCGCGAGCACGCTGACCGCTATTTCAGTGGGAGAATCGGCGCCAATATCTATTCCAATCGGCGCGTAGACACTGCGCAACAATTCCTCCGGCACACCTTCCGCGCGCAGTTTGGCAAAAACCTGGCCGACTTTGCGCCGGCTCCCGATCATTCCGATATAGCCGGCACCCTTCGCCCGCACCGCGCCGGCCAGCGCTGCCCGATCCAATTCGTGATTGCGGCTTACGATCACGATCGCTTCGTCGCGCTGCCATTCGCGGCTCGCGATGAACTCCTCTGCGCTCGACGCAGAGATCCGCGTCACCTCAGGCGGCAAGGCGCTGAGCCATTCCGCGCGATCTTCCAGCACGCTCACGAACAATCCGCATTCGACCGCCAGGCGCACGATCGCCTGCGCGCAGTGTCCCGCCCCGACCACGAAGAGCGCTTCACGCAGGAGGAGCGGTTCGATCAGGATCGTCGCTTCGCCACCGCAAATCGCGCCGAAAGAGTCGGGCTCGTTCTCGTGCAACGGAAAGCTCTTGAGAAGCGATCGCTTTTCGCGCAGACACGCCAGCGCCTCATCAATGGCGAGCGCTTCGAATTTTCCGCCCCCGATCGTTCCACTCGTTAGGCCATCGAGATAGACGAGCATCTTCGCACCGGCCGCGCGCGGCACGGAGCCTTTCGTCTGGGCCACCGTGACAAGCGCGCACGGTTTCCGCGCCTGCCGCGCGGCCAGCAGCTCGTCGAGCAACCCGTTCGTCATCATCCGTCGCGCGTCACGCTCGCCTCAATCAGACCAAACGGTTCTTCCGTCGGAACGAAGACTTCGTTCTTATTTTCCAAACCAAAAGGCGAGAGGTTGAGCAGGAGGCAGTGCTTGTTAGGCATGGCCAGATCGAGGCGCGAAATTTCCGGGCAAATTTGCAGCGCCGCCTCTCCCATCTGAAACAAAGTCGTCTGCGCGGAAGGGCTGTAGTTCTCGGCAAAAACCTTCAGCATCGCGGCCATGATGGCGTCGTTCGCTTTGCCATAACTCGCCGGCGCGCTCGCAAAATGCCAGGTCGCGCGAAACGAGGTCGCGAGAATCCGATCGGCTGTCTCCGGCAGGGTCGTGTATTCGCATTTCGGATAGCCTTCGAAGCCCGAGTCGGTGGATTTCAGGATCACCAGGTCGCGGATCCCCGCCGTCACTTCGCTCGCAATCGCGGTGCAGATGGCGCGCGCAAAACGCCGCGCCTCACTCGCCGCCTGGAACGCATGCGGATGCGGCTCCCCGCCGACCTCGAGCCGATCCCAACCACGTTCCGTAACCTCAATCGTTGCCTGCGTCACCTGCTCGTAACGACGCACGAAATGCTCTCCCAAAATGACTGCGAAGCGTTCCAGATCATCCGCCAAATGTTGCTTGGCGAAGACATTGACCGTGTTCTTGATCGTGTCGGTGGGGACGACCTTCGAGTTGTCCCCGGCGGTGTAGGAGGTCTCGAAGTCGCCCGCCAGGAGCGCCGAAACTTCGATCTCACGGATGGTGTGCACCGGGCCGTCGCGCAGAATTTTCAGCACCCGCACCTGCGCTTTTCCATAACGCTGTCCGATTAGTTTCGCCATTGCGCCTTACGATTAAATCATTTACTCGGTGAGCGCGATGCTAAAGCTGGAGGAGGTCAATGCGCTCGATCCGGAGTGGTTCACGATCCGGCTCCGTCCCGTTTTCGAGCATTCTCCTTGGGTCGCGGCCCGGACGGCGGAGGCAGGACCGTTTGCCACCCGCGAAGAACTGCACGCCGCCCTTTGCCGCACGGTGCGCGAAGCACACGAAGACGAAAAACTCGCCCTCATTCGCGCTCATCCAGATTTGGTCGGCGAAGCGGTTTTGACCAATGAATCCAAGGCGGAACAAAAGAGCGCCGGCCTCGCCGATCTCACGCCCGATGAGATCGAGCGCTTTCGCGATTTCAACCAGCGTTACCGGGAAAAGTTTGGCTTCCCTTTCGTCATCTGCGCGCGTTTGAATAAGAAGGAAGCGATCCTGAAGGCCTTTCCGCTGCGGCTGGAAAATACCCGCGAGCAGGAGATCGAGACAGCGCTCGGTGAAATCTTAAAGATCGCCGAACTCCGCTTGCGCGACCTGATCCCATGAGCCTGACGACACACGTCCTCGACACCCGCGACGGCCGCCCGGCCGCCGGAATGAAGATCGAACTCTGGTCGGTCGAACCACGCAAGTTGCTGCAGAGTGTGACCACCAATGCCGACGGCCGCACCGAGTCGCCGCTCCTCTCGCCTAACGAATGCGCCGCCGGCGAATACGAACTCGTTTTCTACGTCGGCGATTATTTCGGCGAGCGCCAATTCCTCGATCGCGTGCCGGTGCGTTTCAGGATTGCGGACGCAGCCGCCA
Organism: Chthoniobacterales bacterium; assembly: GCA_039923575.1. Lineage (GTDB taxonomy): Bacteria > Verrucomicrobiota > Verrucomicrobiia > Chthoniobacterales > UBA10450 > Palsa-1392. The sequence goes on along the minus strand of JBDTCM010000279.1, from coordinate 75 downwards.
AATATCACGTGCCGCTGCTGGTTTCACCGTGGGCCTACAGCACCTACCGCGGGAGCTAGCGGAGCAAATTCCTTT
>JBDTCM010000278.1:0-7366 GCA_039923575.1 Chthoniobacterales bacterium | reverse complement strand
GGTAAAGTCCGACATGTCGTAGAGCCCGGAAAGACAAACGCCGACATCGATCCGGTCATAGCCCGGCGTCCCGGTCGCGGCCACGTAGGCGACATGATAGCCGCCCGCCGAGCCGCCCACCGCACCCACCTGGCCATTGCAGCGCGAGTCTGCGCGCGCGGTGCGCACCGCCAGCTTGACGTCGTCCTCCTGTTGCGGGAAGCGCCCATCGCTCTTTTGACCCGGGAGCGCCCCGGGCGGGGCGAGCCGGTATTCGATCGAAAAAGCGATGTATCCCGCGGCGGCCAGGTCCTCCGCGCAGGTGATGGAATCGGGCGAGCTATTCGGCGTGTTCGCGTTGAAGCCGCCACCGTGGATGACGAGCACCGCCGGCCACGGGCCGGGAGTGGAGGGGGTATAAACGTACCAATGCAACACCGTCCCATCGGCGGCGGTGCCAAACACTTCGACCGTTTGCGCGCTGGCCCGGGGCACACAAAGGCCCAGGCCGACGACGAGCGTGGCGAGGGCGCCAAATAAAATCTTCATGCGAGTATCGATGCTAAACACTCGTTTCAAAAGAGCGCGTTGCGAGCCTGAAAGTGCGAGATGACGCGAAGGTAATCGGATTGTCAGATGCCCTTTCCTATCGAGCAGCTCTCGCGCCGTGGCCGGCGGGTTTTCGGGCGCGCCGGCGGTGCGCGCAACGGCCCGCCAACTGAAGAGAGGAATATGAGCGAGGCGGGCGATTTCTCAAGCCAAAAAATGCCCGCCGGGAGGCGCCTGGTCGGCGCGATCCAGACGCTCGCCGGGAAACACCCGCGCCTGGCATTTCTGCGGCGAAAGATTTTACTCTCTTGGCAGTGGGAAACCGTTCTAGTATAAGGGCCGACCTGAGTCCGCCCACCGTGCATCAAATTTCATTCAAACCGCGACCGCCGCGCGCCTTCACGCTGGTGGAGATGCTGGTGGTGATTGGAGTGATCTCAATTTTGCTGGTGGCGGTAGTACCCGCTTTCAACAGCATCAACAGCGGTCGCAGTGTTGCTAGCGCAGTAGATCAGGTTGCCGCCGCTTTGGAATCTGCCCGGGCGGAGGCCATGGCAACGCGGACGTACGTCTACGTTGGCTTCGCAAATACCGTCAATTCCAACGGGACCGCCGAGCTGCGGTGCGGTGCCGTAGCCTCCCTCGACGGGAGTTCAAATACGACGGCCACAAATCTTCGGCCGGTTTCGAAGTTGCTGAAGCTTCCCAATATTTTGATGACGAATTATCTGACTCTGCCCGCAGTGGTGAAATCTGCTGCTGACATAAGTTTGCAGACCGATGCGGACTACGTGATCAACCTTCCAGTAACAGCTTATCTGAAGGACAAATTCAACGATACCGCTTTCGACAGCTGCCCAACGATCCAGATCTCGCCCCAAGGAGAGATTCTCCATAGCTTAAACTCAGCGGTTTTTTTCCGGACCACAACGTCTATTGGTCTGGTGCCAACACACGGGACGACCGCGGCCACTACTGACGGCGCGATCGTCAGTTACTATGGCGGCAGCGGCCAACCCCGGATAACGAGGCCTCTGTAAATTATGAAGAACGTAATCTCGGGGCTGCTTCCCTATCGGCGTCACGATTCTCAAAGTGCATCCGCCGGATTTTCGATGATCGAACTCGCCCTTGCCATTGGCGTGTTCGGATTTTGCCTCCTCGCGGTCGTCGGTTTGCTCCCGATTGGCATGAAGACGCAACGCGCGAGCCAGGAACAATCGCGTGCGGGCTCAGCGCTCGACATGGTCTATTCGGCGGCCCAATCGCTTCGCTTTACTGATCGGAGTAGCGGTCACCCCACTTGGGCTTTTCCGTCGTATTTTTCCAACTCGTCAAGTGCGTTTCTCGTCTGGGTTTCACAGGGCCAATATAACTACACGTTTTTTGTCGGCGATGGGGGTCTGATAATTCCAGATAGCGACACCACCACGCAGCGCAAACAGACTCTTTACGTTAAAGTTTTCCCGCCTCAGATCGAGGGGCAGCCAGTCCAAATCTACGCCGCCCTGGCCTGGCCGTATAAACCGACAGATAATAACACCACCACCCCCGATCAAATGACCGGTCGCGAAGGATTTCTGGACACGTTTGTCGCGTTTAATCCGAAAGCCACATTGTGACGATTTTGCCAATGTTAAAAGTCCTGCGTCCGAAGCCGAAGACGGGAAAGCGCGATGCGTTCACGCTGGTCGAGCTCCTGATCTCGATGACGATCCTGGTGCTGCTCCTAACGTTGGTAACAAGAATCATTTCAGGCACGAATTCAGTCATCAAAGCCTCCTCTGCCAGAATCGATACCGCGTCGCTGGCTCGGATTGTCCTGGATCGGTTTGATAACGACTTTTCAAGCGTGATGCTCAGCAACGGCGCGACGGCACTTTATTACAGCGACGGTAATATCTACGGCAATTCAGCTATCGCCTTCATTTCAGGTTCGCGTGCCCGGGGTCCGTCGACGACTTTAACCTATCCATATATTCCGGATACGCGAGGAGCATTCATCGGTTATAAAATTACACCGTTTAGCCAAAACGTTGCGACGAACACCGTACAGTCAATTCCATCCCTCGCGAGAGGAGATGGGCGCCTGACTCTGGGCGTGCAGGATATCGGCAATAAGTCGACTCAAAACCTTTGGGATCTCTTCGGTACTGGAAATCTTAGATTGCCAAATGATATATCGGTAAACCCTCTCCCTAATTTGCCGATTCCTAATCCTAGGCCAGACGAGAAGGCCATCAATTGGCAGGTAATCGCTAACACGATCTTTCGAATGCACATCAGTTTCGTCCTGAATGACGGACGGATCGTTCAAACACCGCCTGCATATCGTAATTTTTATTCAAACGGCGGCATGGGATCGACGGGCTGTATTCCGATCGCCTTCTCCAGAGAAACGTCCAACGATCCTACTCAGGCTTATGTCAAAGGAATGATCGTAGGGTTGGCAGTCCTGGATGAAAAGACGCGGAACCTTGCCTACAAAACGGATAACAATTTCTGGACAACTGTTGGAACCAAGATTTCCCGGCCGACCGCCGACGGCGAAACGCCGGTTCAGTTTTGGAGTCAGAAGCTCGCCACGTTGATCTCCGATAACCCGTTGGATCCTACCTATCTCTTCCCTCCCGTTCGGGAAAATCTCCGCTTCTACCAGCGATTCTTCAACGTCAATTTGTGACAAGCTCTTATAGAATGTTGTCAGGACGTCGAAGCGACGGCTTCGCGTTAGTTTTAACCTTGGCGATGGTGGTGCTGGTGACATTCGCAGTAGTTGCTTATTTCACCCGAGCAACCAGCAATCGTCGGGTGGAGAGCGCTTCGTCGGCTGCGATCCGAGCGGATATTCTGGCGCGGAGCGCGAGCGAAATCGTCCTTTCCGATCTCCGTGCCGAGATCGTGGCAGGGTCGACGCTTAGTCAACCGACCACGCTACAGATGCCAATCTACATCCCGACCGATCCGCAAAAAATGGTTCCCTCCCGAGTTCTTGCTGGGGCCACCACTGGTCCAGACTTCAACAGTTTGGTAAAGCAATCGGTCGGACGCTTTTTTCCGACCGCTGGTTATGGCACGCAGGTACCGCTAATCATAGCGACGACTAACAGCGATGCCAGTCTCATCTCGGTGAATTATAAGACTGTCGGTACCGCTCGTTGGAACGCGCCGGTGCTTAATACGAATTCTGGTTTCACTGCGACCAATCAGTTACCACAATGGATCTTGCTCAATCGAAACGGCGTTTCAACAAGCCAGTCTTGGAGCATTACGCTCAAGGATTATACGCCGGGCAATGTCACCGCCGTCATTGGTCGTTTTGCATTTAATGTTTATGATGTTGGCGGGTTGCTGGATTCGAGCGTTGCAGGTCTTCCGGTTTTTTCTACACCGCTGACAGATCTCCAAGTCCAACAGTTAAAGAGCACTCAAACTGGGGCCTCGCTCTATGATCGGGTCACCTCAACCGCGATCGTTCCTGGCTTTTGATGTCACAATGCAGACTGCCTTTGTCAATAGCTAGAGGTTTAAATCGAGCTCTAGCAGCAGCGCCAATTCCTTGTTGGACTTTATGACCTCAACGGTCCCGACGACATTTGCGGATTCTGGCTTTATGCGACCTACGACGCGCGGAGGCCTCAGTAATTCAATGGCTTTCTCGCGACAAGACCTTCTCCGTGCTGCACCTACGCCTTCGCCCACGCCATTCCCCTCACCGACACCGAACTCGTATCTGCTTGTAGCATCTTTGCCATATTTCACCCACTTTACGCGTGAATTGAACGCTCCCTCATGGGGTCCGGTCACACCCGCTGGGAGCACAATTGATTACGCGGCGCTCGCAGATCAGGCGACCTCGGCGAATCGAAACATCCTCAATGTCCGGGTAAAGGCCTCATTCGTCAGAGCGGACGGAACCACGTCTGTCGTCGGTGAGCCGTTGATAAAAAATCGATTTCCTTTGAGACGCCTTGATTCAATCGGCCCGAGCGGTGCAAACTCCTCGGCGTTTCCCGTGATGGTGGGGGGTGTTTTGCAGGCGCCAACTGCGACCACAGATTCTCCCTACGTCACAGGTACGACAACTCAACGCGATTTTGGCCTTATTTGGAATACCGCTAATAAGCGCTGGGATTATGTTGGCGCGGCGGGTTCGGCCGTGCAGAGCTCTATTGCCACTTTAGATCAAGTGGCGACAGCGAATCGGGAGCCTAATTTCTTTGAGGTTCTAAAAGCATTTATCCTGAGTGGCTCAATTGGTCTCGGTTCGGACAATACTGGCGCCGCGAGAACGTTTGTTAACGCTGAACTTCGTTTTTACCAGCAGCCGCTGAGCAAGGATTCACAAATCGTTCAAATCGGTGCGAATATTATAGATCAATGGGATAACGATAAGAATCCGACATTTATTTTTTTCGGCTCGGATGAATTCGCCAGAGTCGAGAATCTACCCTACTTAAGTAAACTTGTATTCCAACCTCAGTGGACAACGGGAGTTGGCGCGGCCTTCAAGTCTTGGATAATCCCTTCTCTTTGGACGCCGACTCAGAATGCAACGGCCGTAGGAACAGAAAGCACTTCCTCGCCGTTCACTATCCCGGCGGTTCGCTTTATTATGACCAGCGGAAGCGTCTCCGCCTCCGTCTCCGCGGGGGCCACGACCGCCAATTCCGCTACCATTACGGCCGATCCCGCCATCCTTACGACTCAACCTTACGCACAACTGACAACGAGTGCGACGTTCGGACCCGATCCGAACTCTCCTTCATCCGCAACGGCCATAAAGCAGCTGATGACAACCGCTCCCAACCTGAAGCTCGGAATACAATTGGTTTTCGCAGGTACCCCAGGCATCACCAAAGATAATACAACTAAGGCCTACCCAATTTTCACCAACGCAACTTTCGAGATGCAAGCTCGAATCGGCGGTTCTTCCGGTACGTGGAAGACCTATCAGCGCTGGGTGGGATGCCAGCAACCCGCTACTCCACTAGCATGCGAACCAGCGGTCGGATTTGATTGGACGCAAACTAATATATATGACCCGGAGTTTGTATTGTTGGATCCAAGAATCATGCGCTTTGGGGTGTGGGGAGCTCAAGCAGGAACATCTTCAACCGAACTCACTCGAGGCCTTCTGGATACTTTGGAGCGAGCTAGTATCGGATTTCAAAGCATTACAGCGTTGGGTCCACAGGGAACCTCCTTTACCAGTGTCGGCGCCGAGATGGCTAACAATACCTCTGGTTCGCCGAAGTACATTGATCTCGATGGACTGCAACGCTCTGGAGATTCGCTAACAACAGGTGCGCTTTCAGCGATGTTGCCGACGGATTCCGCGGACAGACCTCCACTTCTATTTTCAGTTGGACGACAGCTTCGAATGGTATCGGAACTCGGCACAGTTTCGAGGGGTCAACCATGGAAAACGCTGAATTTCACGACGCCAATCTCAGGGATGCCGGCTTACTAGACGCCTTCACAATGTTTGAACCGAACAGTGTTTTTCGATCTGATATCGTTGCCGGGAAGCTTTCCCTAAACACAAAACAGAGTTTGGTTGTTGAAGCGGTCTTGGCAGGCATCGCAACGAACACCAATAACAGCACCCCTCTGATTACCGCTTCGCAACGCACCGCCATCGCTAATGCACTCGTTGCGATGACAACGGCCCAGCCGATGATCAACAAAAGTGAGCTGGTGACTAGATTCGCTGCTGATCCAACGGTAACAGCTCTTGGGAACAAAGAGGCACGCGAAGCTGTCATCCGTGCCTTGTCAGATGTTGGTCAGACTAGAACCTGGAACCTGATGATCGACGTGATCGCTCAGAGCGGGAAGTATGGGGCTGACGCCGCGAACGTCGACAACTTCATTGTCGAAGGCGAGAAGCGCTACTGGCTGCACGTAGCGATTGATCGTTTCACCGGCGAAGTGATCGACCAACAGTTGGAAAAGATGAACGAATAATCGGAGCGTCGTTCCGCCGGCGTCATACCGGCGGGAGCTTGCGCTCCCGCCGGCACTGTTGACCTAACGACTAAGAGTCAGGCTGCCTATTCGATCGGGGGGCGGTCGATGGGGATGTGGAAGTCGCGCCGGATGGCGGCGTCGGCGCCGAGGTAGGTCGCGCGGGTGTCGCTGAGGGTGGTGAGGACGGTGGGGGTGACGCCGGGGAGGGTGTCCTCGGGTTGGACGGCCGGGGCCTGCGGCGTGAGCTTGAAGAGCATCGCCCCGGCGATGAAGAGGAGCCGCTCTTTGCAGATCGTGCTTTCAAGTCGGTGGGGGGATCCATTCTTTTTTGGCCCGCAGATTGGAACTCGACCGCTTTAAGCGGTCAAGCGAACAAACGATCACCCTTCGTTGGGGCGGCCTTCTCCTCGAGCAGCTCGGTCTTGGAACGCCGGTTCGCCCGCGCCACTCGACAAACCTCCGCGTTTGAGGCGTCCCGAGCCGCGGTTTGGGTGCCCCGGGCCAGACTTTGGGCGCCCCGAGTCGGACTTTGGACGCCCCGGGTTGAACTCGGGATGCCCCCAGCCGCACTTTGGGCTCCCCGGGTGGCACTTTCGTCGCCCCAAGTCACGCTTTCGTCGTCCCGGGTCGCGATTTCATCACCTCGAGTCACGCTTTCGTCGTCCCGGGCGGCATTTGGGGCTTCCCGGATCGCGTTTTCGTCGTCCCAAGTTGCACTTTGGGCTCCCCAAGTCGCACTTTCGTCGCCCGGATTTGCCCCCGTGGTGCTGCAGATGGCAACCTCGGGGATGCTCCTCCGTCCCGTGCAGGCGCCATTTCCGTGTGCGCGAGCGGTCTTCCCGGTTGCGCAACGGAAGTTCAGGTC
>JBDTCM010000277.1:0-3200 GCA_039923575.1 Chthoniobacterales bacterium | reverse complement strand
CCGGCGGCGCGCGCAACCGCGCGGGAACTGGCGCGGACCTCTTCCTTGGCTAAGTTCGCCCGATGCCTTCCGAGACGATCGAACTGCGCGGCCACATCATCGATTCCCTCATCCTGCCCAAGGTCCTCGATGAAATCATCGCCCGCGACGCCGCTTTTAAGATCAAAGAAATAAAGATCGGCGAGAACCGGATCGACCAGAGTTTTGCCCGGATCGAGGTGACGGCGCCATCGGTGGAGGCGCTCGACGAACTGGTCCTGCACTTGCGCCAGCACGGCGCCGAAGTGAAGGAGAAAAAGAGCGTGAAGCTGGCGGTCGCGCCTGCCGATGGCGTTTTTCCCGAGGGCTTCTACGTCACGACCAACCAGCGCACCTTCGTTCGCCTTGGAGACGATGAAGTGGAGGTGACACCGGCCTTGATGGATAGCGCGATCGTGATCGATCGGGTCAAGAAGAAGGCGACCCCGACGAAATTTTATGGCGTCAAAAAAGGGATGGAAGTCGTGGTCGGCCATCACGGGATTCGGGTCCTGCCACTGCAACGCTCGACCGAGCGCACCAATTTTTTCGAGTTCATGTCGAGCAACGTCTCGATCGAGAAGCCCAAGACCGCCGTCATCCGGGAGATGGCGCGGGAATTCAAGCGCGTCCGGGACGAGAAAGGCAAGATCCTCGTCGTCGGCGGTCCGGCGATCGTGCATACCGGGGCGGTCGAGCATTTCGAGAAGCTGATCGAGTGGGGCTTTGTCCATCTGCTCTTCGCCGGCAACGCGCTCGCGGCGCACGACATCGAGAATGCGCTCTACGGGACTTCGTTAGGCGTGCACCTCGAGCAAGGCTCGCTCGCCGAGCACGGCACGCAGAACCACATGCGGGCGATCAACGCCATCCGCGGGGTGGGCGGAATCAAGCAGGCGGTCGCGAGTGGCCTGCTCAAGCGCGGCATCATGTATACCTGCGTGAAAAACAACGTCGATTTTGTCCTCGCCGGCTCCATTCGGGATGATGGCCCGCTCCCGGATGTGATCACCGATGCGATCGAGGCGCAAAAAGCGATGCGGGCCAAGGTCGAAGGCGTCACGATCGCGATGATGATGGGCACGATGTTGCACTCGATTGCGGTCGGGAACCTCCTCCCCGCGACCGTGAAAACACTCTGCGTGGATATCAATCCCGGCGTGGTCACCAAGCTGGCCGATCGCGGAACTTTTCAGGCGGTCGGTCTGGTCACCGACATCGAGCCTTTCCTGCGCGAGTTGACCGATTGCATCGAAGCCCATCGTTAGGCTGAATTCCCATGCGCAAACTTCTGCTCTGTCCGCCGGATCACTACGGCATCGAATACGAGATCAACCCATGGATGAGTCGGGCTCGCGGTGCCGACACCGCGCGCGTCCAGGCGCAATGGCGCGGGCTGCACCAGAAGCTGCTCAGCCTCGGTTACGAAGTTCATCTCGTGCCGCCCAAGCCGAAGCTTCCGGACATGGTCTTCACCGCCAACGCCGGGCTGACAGTGGGCAAAAAATTCATCCCGAGCAATTTCCGGCATAAAGAAAGGGCCGCGGAGGCGCCGCTCTTCGCCCAGTGGATGGAGGAACACGGCTACGAAATTATCTGGCTGCCGGCGGATCAGTTTTTCGAAGGAGAAGGCGACGCGCTCTTTGCGGGCGACACGCTTTTCTGCGGCTACAAGTTTCGCACCGATATTGTCTCGCACCGGACCATTGCGGAAATTTTGAAATGTCTCGTCATCTCAGTCGAGCTGGTCGATCCGCGCTTCTATCATATCGACACCTGTTTCTGTCCGCTCACGGATGGCGGCGCGGTCTGGTTCCCGGCCGCCTTCGACGAGTACGGGCAGCGCACGATCCGTGATCACATTCCGGATTTGATCGATGTGGTGGAAGAGGAGGCGACGCATTTTTCCTGCAACGCCGTCGTCCTCGAGCGCGACATCGTCATGCCCGAGGGCGCACCCAAGCTCATGGAGTCGTTAGGCGCGCGGGGTTTCAATTGTCATCCCCTGCCGATGACGGAATTCCTCAAAGCCGGCGGAGCGTGCAAATGCCTGGCGATGCTCATGCCGCAACGGGAAAGAATTTAGCTTTTGTGTTGAGAGAGTTGCTCGTCGGCGAAAGCCATTGAAGAAGCGCTAGCTCTTCTTCTCGGGTTTGAAGACCGCCCGGAAAGCGCGCAACGCGGCCGGATGATAAATCGTGGAATGCTTTTCCTCCGGCATCCTTTCGTAGTGCCAGTGCAGGCCGGGCGGCGCCTCTTTTGCGAGCGCGTCGGCAAACTGTTGCGTCGCACCTCCGATATCGTCGCTGCTGCTGGCAAAGTAGAGCGTCTTCTTCAAACTTGGGCTGGCCTCCAGTTTCTTGGCCGCGCCTTTTACCAGACAACCGCTGTTCCACCAGAGGCTGGGGTCGAACGCCAGGTAGGTATCGAAAAGACTTGGCTCGAGAAGCAGGGTTTCGATCACGAACAGTCCGGCCAGCGACTCACCCACGATGGCGGTCTCTTCCGTCGTGCGGTAACGCCGCTTCACCTCCGGCATTAACTCGTCGCGCAGAAACTTGCGGAACAACTCCGAGCCGCCAACATGGGGCGCGATCTTTTTGTCCTCCGCGTTCTCGGTCGGTGGGGTGAGATCGCGCCGCCGCTCCGTATTCTCGATCCCCACGAGCAGGAAAGGTCGCATTGTCCCGTTGCCTACCGATACCTGCACCAGCCCGGCGACATGCAGGAAATCCTCCTTCATGCCTCCATCAGGCATGTAGAGCACTGGCAGACGCACTTCCGGCGAATCCTGATAGCCTGCCGGGAGATAGACATTGATCCTTCTCGTCTCGCCGAGAACCTTGGAGTCGATCGTAAACGTCTCGCCTATCACCAGCGGAGCAGCCGCACCTTCCGCCCCGACCACCGTTCGACTGAGGAGAAGAAGAAGAGTGCAGAACACCAGCGCGGAATATCGACTCCTATCTCGGCCCTCGATCATCGTGAAATGACTTCGAAAGTTGCTCCAATGTCAAAGGAGCAGTACCGGGAATTTCGGCGAGAGCGGTTTAATCAAAAGTGTATCCCATGTCCCGGGTAGGGTGGGCGTCCCGCCCGCCGGTGCCGCATCTTGCGGGCACGCACTTTAAAGAGTCGGGGCGGTTGGGCGCGGTTCAAAAGTTCGTCGCCGCGGGACGCGG
>JBDTCM010000276.1:0-3510 GCA_039923575.1 Chthoniobacterales bacterium | reverse complement strand
CCGCCCCGCTCGGTTTGCCGGGGAGCGCAATGACGAGGGATTGGCCGACGACCGCCGCCAGGTTGCGCGAGAGGATCGCGTTCGGGGTGATTTTCATTGATTCGGCGCGCATCACTTCGCCGAAGCCGGGCAGCTCGACGCGCATCAGGCCACGGATCGCTTCGGGAGTGATATCGCGCGCGGCGAGGCCAGTGCCGCCGGTCGTGAGGATCAGTCCGCAACCCTGTTCTGAGAAGGAGCGGATCGTCGCCTGCAATTGCTCGATCTCATCCGGGATGATCGCTTCGCAAAGAACGCTCCAGTTGTTCTTCGCGGCCACTTCCTTCAACGCCGGGCCGCCGAGATCGTCGTACTCACCGCGGCTGGCGCGATCGGAAACGGTGATGATGCCGACGGTGATGGGAATTGGAGTGCTGGAGTGATGGAGTGATGGAGTGATCGGTTGTCGCACGCCTTCCATTACTCCGCCACTCCAGCGCTCTTCCTTTTCGCAACGAGGTGGACGTCGGAGATGCGCATCTGTTTATCGACTGCCTTGCACATGTCGTAGATCGTCAGCAGCGCGACCGCGACCCCGGTGAGCGCTTCCATCTCGACGCCGGTTTGCGCGGTGGTGCGCGCGGTGCAGGTCGCTGCCACGGCGGTGGCCCTGCTCGTGAGGTCGAGCGCGACATGGCTCAGGCCGAGCGTGTGACAGAGCGGAATGAGTTGCGCAGTTTGTTTCGCGGCCTGGATCCCGGCGATGCGCGCGGTCGCGAAGACATTTCCTTTCGCGATGCGATCCGAAGCGATCAATTCGAGCGTCGCGGGTTGCAGCTCGATCCGGCCGCTCGCGACGGCTTCACGCTGGCTGAGCGGCTTGGCCGAGACGTCGACCATCTTCGCGCTGCCATCGCTCGCGATGTGGGTCAGTCGCTTCATTCGTTAACCGCCGATCGCAACCATCTTGCGCCCCGGCTGGTAGGTGGTGCGGAAATCATGCTGCTCCGGTTTGCGCTCGACGACGTCGAGAAAAAACTGGCGCAGCTCGGCGTCGCTCGCGCCGGCGCGGAGCGGCTTCATGATGTCGAACTCGAGGTAACTGCCGAGGCAGGGGCGCAACTTTCCGTCACAGGTGAGGCGAAGTTTGTTGCAGCTCTCGCAGAAATGCAGGTTCGTCATCGCGCCGATGAATCCAATGCGCTGGTTGCGCCCCGGGAGCTGGTAATAGGTGGCCGGGCCGTTGGTGCGGAACTCCGGTTGTGGAATTAGTGAGCCGAATTTCGCTTCGAGCGCGCGTTTCGCTTCGGCGACCGGAAAAAAGTTGGTTTCCGTCAGGACCTCGGTCGTGCTCACGGGCATGAGCTCGATGAAGCGAAGGAGAAGATTTCGCTCCGCCGCGAAATCGACCAGCGACGCGAGCGCATCGTCATTGCGGCCGCGCATCAGGACGCAGTTGATCTTGATCTGCGGAAATCCAGCCGCGATCGCGGCGTCGATGCCGGCGATGGCTTCGGGGAGGAGATCGCGACCGGTGGTACGCGCATATTCCTTACGTTCGAGTGTATCGAGCGAGATGTTGACGGAGTTGAAGCCGCAGGCGCGGACGGCGGCCGCCATCGTTAGGCCGGGCTCCACTTCGCGGGTGAGGAGAGTGCCGTTGGTAGAAAGGCCGATATCGCGCAGCTTCGTCAGGCCGGGCAGTTGCCGAAAGAGTTGGATGACGTCGCGTCGGGTGAGTGGCTCACCGCCGGTGAGCCGGATTTTCGTGACGCCGAGTTCAGTCGCGATGCGGACGAGGCGGATTGTTTCCTCAAAAGTCAGGATCTCGGCGCGCGGCAGCCATTCCTGCAATTCCTGCGGCATGCAATAGGTGCAACGCTCGTTGCAACGATCGGTGATGGAAACGCGCAAATATGAGATGCGGTGGCCGAAGCGATCCTCCATGTGAGCAGGTGAAATGTTAAAAGGCGAAAACGTTAAAAGCGAGAAAACTCAAGCGGGTGTTCGTCGGGGCCTTTCAACAATCTAACAATTTCATGATTTAACAATTCTAACGTTTTCTCTGTCGCACCGCAGTTTGACGCTATTCGGCGGTAGCTTAGGTTTGGGCATGAAACGTCAATTGTCTTGGTGGTCGCTGTTGGCGTGCATCGCAAGCGGCGCGTTGGTTCTCTCGGGCTGCAGCACGGTCGGGTCGCGGATTGAATCGAATCGCGCCGCGTTTGATCAGCTCTCGCCGCCGGAAAAAGCTCTTGTCAGCCAGGGCAAGATCCAGGGGGGCATGTCACAGGCAGCGGTTCACATCGCATGGGGCCAGCCGCAGCAAAAGACGGTCGGGATGGTGCGCAACGTGCCGACGGAAACCTGGGTCTATACACTTTCCACGGCCGGCTACGATCCCTACGGTTATGGCGGACTGGGCTACGGCTACGGGTTCGCAGGCCGGGTTGGATTTTATGGGCGGCACGGCGGCCATCGTTTTTACGGGGCCTTCGTCGATCCGTACTGGGATCCGTTTTACTATCCGTTCCCGGCGTCGGTCAGTTACCCGGTGAAAACGGTTTCTTTCCAGCGCGGCCGGGTGGTGGCCTTCCAGCTCCTGGCGCCGAACGCTTACTGAGGCGCTGCCTCAGGCGCTCTGCACTAATCGCCTGACGAGATCCTCGACGGTGACGATGCCGGTGAGCTGCCGGCGCTCGTCGAGGACGGCGGCGAGGCTGAGCCGCGCCGCCCGGAGCCGGCGGATGATTCGGTAGGCGGATTCATTTTCCGCAGCGGAAACGATGCGTCGGGTGTAATGCCGCAGCTCGGACGCGGGGCTCGAGTCCAGCAGGACGTCGAGGACATTAACGAGACCGAGCGCGCTGCCGTCCCCGGCGAGCACCGGGACGCGATCGATCCCCGTCCGCGCGCTCAGTTGCAACAATTCTGGAATCGTCGTTTGCGGATTGACCGCGACGATTTGCGGCAGCGGCACCATCACATCCGCGACCTTGACCGTGCGAAAATCGACCACGTTGTGGATCATCGCGCGCTCCGCCGGGGTGAGCGCGCCCTGCCGTTCGCTCTCGACCGTGAGTTGTTTCAAATCTTCGCGCGCCGCGAAAAGCCGCGGCGTCGCTTTTTTGCGCCGGAAAAGGAGCTGACCGATTTGCGAGCCGAGCTCGAGCACGGGCCAGAGGAGCCGGGAAGTGAAAACGAGCAGACCGGCGAGGGCGGCGAGCGCGCGATAGGGAAAACGGCGAAAGAGCGTTTTCGGCAAGACGCCGAGGAGGAAGAGATAAATCGGTCCGGCCACGAGCAGGGCGACGAGATAACCGGACGCGCCTGCCAAGTTGACGATTCGGCGAGTGAGGAGGAGCAGCCCGGTGATGTCGGAGAAGTTCGTCACCAGGAGCACGGTGGCGAGGAGGCGTTCCGGTTTCTTGAGCAGGCGGTCGAGCGCGATGGCAGCGCGATTGCGCAGCTTGACCTGGTGACGCAGTCGCACCTGATCGAGCGAGAGCAAGCCGGCCTCGATGCCGGCGA
>JBDTCM010000275.1:0-4431 GCA_039923575.1 Chthoniobacterales bacterium | reverse complement strand
CCTGCACCACGACACGCTGGCCGATCGCATCCTGCCGTAGCGTTCGGGATCGGTCCCCTCTGACACTCTTGCGCGGCCGAACCGTTCCAACGGTTCGGCCGCAAGCGTGAGTTGCGCCTACCAAGTCCCTTCCAGTTTAGCGACGTGGCGCAATTCTTTTGAAAGATCCGCCCGGAAACTTCCGTAGAGCGGGTATGCACTCATTCCTTCGCCTGCTCGTTTTATCGTCCGTCACCCTGCTCGCCCTTCCCGTCGGAGCCGCCCCCGGCTACTCGACCAATGGACCGCCGGCGGTTGCCGGCATGCTCGCCGGATTTCCTCGCCCGCGTGATGGCGCGGATTCGGCAAACCCCCAGGCGCCGGTCGCGCTCCCGCTCCAGAAAACCGAGGTGCGGCTCAACCTCTCGGGTGGGTTGCTTGAGGCGGAGGTCACGCAGGTTTTCACCAACCGGACGGACAGCGCACTCGAAGCCATCTATGTCTTCCCGCTGCCGAGCGAGGCGACGGTGACGGGGATGGAACTGCGCGTTGGGGAGCGAGTCATCCGGAGCGTGGTCAAAGAACGCGAGCAGGCCCGCCAGGAGTATGAAGCCGCCCGCACCGAGGGCCGCAAAGCCGCGCTCCTCGAGCAGGAACGGCCCAACATTTTCACGACCTCGGTGACGAACTTTCTCGCCGGCGAGACCGTCAGCATCCGCTTCACCTATCTCCAGGCGGCGGAGTACCAGCGGGGAAAATACAGTGTCACGTTCCCGATGGTTGTCGGGCCGCGCTACATTCCGTTTTGCCTCCCGGTGCCCGATGCAGAGCGTATCAGTCCGCCGATTCTGCAACCGGCGATTGACTCCGGCCATCGGGTTTCGCTCACGGCCACGATTGCTGGTCTGCCGGTCAAAGCGATCACTTCGAGCCCGCACGCGATTGCGGTCACGGCGCGCGACGGCGGACAGATTCATGAGGTCACGCTGCGCGAGGGCGAGGCCTTGCCGGACTCGGAGTTCCACCTCGAGATCGCGCTCGCTGATGGGGACGCGCCTGTGACCAGCGTCGTCACCACCGATGCGCACGACGCCGCCTACGCGCTCGTCACCTTGCTGCCGCCAATCGGCGTGCCCGCGGAAAAACTGCCGCCGCGCGTGCCGCGTGATGTCCTTTTTCTCATCGATACGAGCGGCTCGATGTCGGGCGATTCCATCGGGCAGGCGCAGGCTGGCCTCTTGAAATGTCTCGACATGCTGAAGCCCGAAGACGCTTTCACGATTGTGCGGTTTGCGAGCGACTATTCGGCGTTCGCGCCGGAGCTGCGCGCGGCCACGCCGGAGCGACTCGACGCCGCGCGCACCTTCGTCCGCACCCTCCAGGCCGGTGGCGGCACGGAAATGCAGACGGCGCTCGACTACACGCTTTCGCTCACGGGCGGCCGGGCCGAGGCCCTCCGTCTCGTCGTTTTCCTGACCGATGGCGATGTCGGCAACGAAGCGTCGCTTATGAACCTGCTGACCGCGAAGCTCGGCAGCACGCGCCTCTTCACCTTTGGGATCGGAAGCGCGCCTAACGAGTTTCTAATGCGGCGGCTGGGAGAACTCGGGCGCGGCCAGGCGCGATTCATCCGCTCGCAGGAGGACGTCGGTGCCGTCATGTCCGACTTCTTTCGCACCCTCGATCAGCCGGCCATGACCGGCGTGCACCTGAACTGGCGGACGAAAAACGGGCAGCCGCTCGACGCGCCCGTCGTTTATCCGCAGCCCTGCCCGGATGTCTTTGTCGATCGGCCGATCCAGCTCGTCGCGAAACTGCCCGCGGGTTTCGACGGCACGCTCGAAGTGAGCGGGAGCGTTGCCGGCCATCCCGCGACGTATCCTTTTTCTCTCGGCAAAGCCGTGCGCACCCGGCATGACGGAATCCCAACGCTCTTCGGACAAGCCGTGGTGAACGACCTCATGTATCAACGGCTGCGTACGAGCGATCCCGCTGAACTCGAGAGGCTGCGTACGGAAGTTTTGCGGACCGGGATCGAGTATCAGCTCGTCACCGAGTTCACTGCGCGACTCGCGGTGGAGGAAGCGATCGCGCGCCCACCGGGCGCGAAGCTGGCCAGTGTCAAAGTCCCGACCATGCTGCCACGCGGCTGGAATCCGGCCGCCTTTTTCGCCACCGCGACGGACGATCCGAGCCGGCTCGCGCTCGGAGGCGCGGCTATCGCATTCGGCCTGGCGATTCTGGGCTGCGCTTTCCCGCGGAGACGGGTTTCGTGAAGCTGCCCCTTCGCCGTCGCGCCGTGCTGCTCGCCGCTGTCGCCTTCACATTGCTGGCCGCGGGCGGCGGACTGGTCGCGCGTCCCGTTGCGCACGCCTTCATCGGCACGATCAGCGCGGCGCGCGCAGAGCGTCTTTGGGAAAAGTGGAAACATTCTCCCGCGGCGCGGGGCGGCATCGCGGTGGTCGCGCCGGGTGAACCAATGTTCTGGCTGCGCGTGCCGTCGTGCGGAATGAGCACGCTCGTCCTGCGCGAATCCGACGCCGAAGAGCTGCATCGATTTCCCGCGGCGCGTCCGCTCGACTCTGGCGGTTGCGTGGTGCTGGCCCACCGCGACCTCCACTTCCGCCCGCTGGCCGGGATTCGTGTGGGCGACGCGATCGACATCGAAAACGCCGACGGCCGCACCAATCACTACACTGTGCGCACGATTCGCGTTTTGCTTCCCGAGCAGATCCCCGCCACCCTCGCCGCACCCGAGTTCCCCAACGCTCTGCACCTGCTGACGTGTTATCCCTTTCGATACTTCGGCGCCGCTCCCAAACGATTTCTCGTGACGGCGACTGAACGGACCAATCACGTTTGTCCGTGATTCGCACACGCTTCGCCGCGGTCTTCACTCCCGCGCCTAACGAGTGCGGCGGGAGGACGCGCGCGCCCGGGTTACTTCATCAAGAGCACCGACCGACTGCGCTTGATTTCGCGCGTGATCTTGCGGTGCATGTGCGCCGGCATGCCGGTGACGCGGCGCGGCAAAATCTTCCCGCTCTCGGTCACGAATTTGCGCAGCAAATCCGGGTTCTTGTAATCGATCGCCTCGGTCGCAATATCGATGCGACGGCGCGGCATGGTGCGATTGGCGCGGCGAAAGGCGGAACGGCGTTTGGCGGTTTTCGGTTGCATGATTACTTGGTCTCCCGGTGGAGGGTATGCCGCTTCATGAAAGGATTATACTTTTTCTTCTCGAGCCGGTTCGGCGTCTGCGGGCTTTTCTTGTTCCGCGTCGTCATGTAACGCGAAACGGGCACGCCGGCGGCTTTCGCCTCGGTGCACTCGAGAGTGATAATTTCCTGGGCCATGTTCGTTATTCTTTCGTGTCTTCGGTCTTCTCTTCTTCTTCGCCTTCGCGGGTTTCGTCATCGGTCAGACCGAAGAGCGAGGTGACCGACTGGCGCACGCGGGAAGCCTTGTTCTGCTTCTCGAGCTGCGACTGGCATTCCACCGTGAAGCGGGCGAACGGGATCGCCTCGAGACGCGCGTGCAGGATCGGTTTGCCCGACATCTCGCACTTGCCGTAGGTGCCGAGGTCGATGCGCTTGAGCGCCTCGTCGATTTCGTAAAGCGCATCCTGTTCCTGGGACAAAAGACTGAGCGCGAAATCGCGATCGTAAGCGTCGCTCCCGGCATCGGCCTGGTGCATTCCGAAAGCGGATGCTTCGCTTCCTTCGGCACGGGCGCGGAGGGTGTCCTGTGCGACGCCAGCCATCGAGTCCACCATCGCGTCGCGGAGCTGGAGGAGTTTATCCTTCTGCGCACGCGTGAACGGATCGAGCCGGCGTTCCTTCGCCTTGACGTGATTATTGTTGATCGTGAAAGCCTGATTATTTTTGCCCTTGAGACCCTTTTCCTCGCCGTTGGCAGACCGGACGGCGCGAGCGGCCGGTTGTTTGCTCTTGGCGGCGGCCTTCACGGCCGTTTTCTTCGCCTTTTTTACGGCAGCTTTGGGCTTCGCTTTGGCGGCAGGCGCTTTGCGAGCGACGGCCTTCTTCAGAGCGACCGTTTTCGCGGGCTTTTTGGGAGATGATTTCTTGGTTGAACGGGCCATAAAAGTTGGTAGTCGGAGCGGCGTTTTCTTCTGTCCGGACTAAGGGGAGGCATAACTAAGGGCATTTGGATTTTGGCGCAAGCGGTTTTGAACCAATTTAGGAGGCGGTTTTTTACCTAGAGCAGATGGCCCCGGCTCAGGAGCTTGCGCTCGAATAATGCTGGAGCGCCCAGCGCCAAAAGGCGCGGCTGATCAAGGCGGCGATGGTCCCCGCTACGATCAGGTGAAAGATGAGCCAGCCGGGTTGGCCCATCGACTTGATCAAGAGCCGCGCCGGAATGTTCGCCACGATGACGACGGGAATGATCCAGCCAAAAACAAAGCGGAAGAGCTTCGGGAAGATGACGTCC
>JBDTCM010000274.1:0-4228 GCA_039923575.1 Chthoniobacterales bacterium | reverse complement strand
CCTCTTCTTCCTGTGAGCACCCGAGCGAATATTGTCCTGACCGACGGAGCCGATGAGTTGATCTTTTACCGGCACTCCGATGGTTATCCCGAAGGCACGCTGCCGACCCTCAAGCAGTTCCTCAATCTGGTGGACCAGGGTACCATTCGCGACCATGTCGGGCAGGCGGCGGGCTGGCTCATCCTGATCGGAGCCCGTGAGTATGGCGTCAAGCTCGACCGGAGCGAGATTGATCCACCGTCACTCGGCGCGGGAATGCAATGGAAAGTTGGAGCTTACGAACCGACCACCGGGCTGCACGGCGACATTGAATTCCTCTACGTGGTCGACTTGGAAAAGCGGACGATCAGGCATCATAAGGTCGCATACGCTAGCACTTGGAATCCTCGGATTCCTTTCTCCTTCTACTCGGGGCGATTCAATGAATGTCGACCCGACAGCAACGCGCCGAAGTTGACTATGCTCGCGGCCAAAGAGGGTTCGGCGAGATGACGAACAAACGCCGCCAGTCGGGAGATGCATCACCAGCACGCGTTCAGCCTGCGATCGAGCCCCGAATGATCGTCAAATGGCCCGACGGACCGGCCTTTGATCCGTACCAAATCGACGCGGTAACGGGATGGCACTGCGCGGACGAAGGAGGTTCGTGGGATGTTCAAGCCATTTTCGACGCGCTCCGAAAGACGCTCGTCCATTCGCATTGGTGCGGCAGGCCCAGCTCTCAAACATCGGCCAAGGAGTGGCACACGATCGTGTTTGCGCCTAAGAAAAACCTCTTCATCGCGATCGGCCAACACATCCCCGAGTATAGTCTGCTGCGGGTCTGGGCTGATTCTCCCGAAACCGCCGAAGCGGAGTTTCGGAAACTACGCGCTAAATATTTTCGAGAACGGCAGCGGGACGATCACTCTGACAAGGCGGAGTTTTACGTGTTGACGATCCGGATGGGTGAGCCCTTGGTGCGAATGGTCAGTGTCACTCCCAAGCTGCGCACGGCCAATGAACTCCAGCTTCATTATGGGGAAGACTTCTTGGAGTGGCATCTTCATTTTCTGCGCAACTAAAAACCAAATCCAGTGGATTGGCCATCCTGCAAGGCGTACCCGGGACCGGAAAAACTTCCTACTTACGGCACTTGATGTGCGAATTGCGGCGCTCGCACCGCTGTTACTTTTTCCCGATTACGTCGTATCCGCTCCTCACGTCGCCAGCCTGCGTCGATTTCTGGCTCGGCGAACACGAGCAGTACAAAGATTTTGAGAAGATCGTGGTGATCGAAGACGCGGAAAGTCTGCTCCTCAGTCGCGGGACTGACAATCAGGAGGCCCTTTCCAATTTGCTCAACCTCGCGGACGGCTTTCTGGGGGATTGTTTGAAGCTGCAGGTCATCTGCACGGTCAACGCCCCGACCGCTAAGCTTGATCCCGCGGTCATCCGGCCAGGGCGGCTGATCGCGTCGCGGGAGTTCCGCAGGCTGAGCCCGCTTGAAGCAGAGCGGATCGCAGAAGGGCGTGGGATCAAGCTGGAGCCACAGGAGAGCTACTCCTTGGCTGAGATTTACAACCACAACCATTCCCGCGAGCGCATAAGCGCGGGCAATCGCCGCGTCGGTTTTGCTGCTCCATGACACGATTCGAAGAGCCCGCCGCCGTTCACGCCGATATGGGATCAAGGCGACGAGCAACGCCCGATGTTGAGGAAGCGGATTACGCCAATCGACAGAAACCCATCTCATGATTCTAGCGGGCACATCACCGTTTGCGGGCTCCTCCTGCCGCGCCCCTGCCCAGCGCCCACCTTGGACACAACTGAGACAAGATGAAGAACCTCAGGCACGCTATAGTTTCCGTTTTTAAGGCTTGACGGTCACAAGTCGGCCAGACACGCTGACACCTTCCCGCTGAAACTCAGATGACCGCCGCCGCCATCAAATCGCAAAATTGCTTTGCTGGCCTCACAGCCACGCATGCTCAACGACTGCGTTTCCTATCGGTGTTTCTGGCCGCGTTTTTAGTGAAGAGTGCGATAGCATCTCCCCCGCCCAGTTTTTCACTCCCAGATTTTACCGTTTCTCCCGACCACCGCTATGGCATCCTTCTGCCCGAGGAAGATCATAGCCTCCCGAATGTTCCCGGAAATCAATTGGTAGAAATTGCGACAGATCGCGTAATTACCACGATAAAGGCGCAGACAGGATTAAGCGATGACGAAGACAGCAAGACAGTCCGCTGGTCGAATGACAATTCGCTATGCTTGTGGGAGGTGGAAGGCAGGTGGTCCCCGAGGATACTGGTCTTAATCAAAATTGAGGATGGCAAATGTCCTTGGCAAATTGATTTGCTCAAGATTGGCCAACAAGAGATTCTCGCTCGCACACGCAAAGCTGCACCGGGCAAGTATGCCGCGGCAAAACAACAGAACAAAGGCAATGGCACCGCTTTCCCTGACGGGTTCACCGTCAACGTACGAGTGGAAGGAGAAATCCAGAATGTTCGATCGGGTAATCCAGAAGCAGGTTTAAAGGGACCTCCTGTCGCCTTGCCGCTCAAATTCCATGCGGAATTGACCTCAAATCCGAAGCAAATAGAGCGATGGCCGAAGGAAGCCCAGTTGGATTCCGCACTCGATGGTCTCGTTACCGTCGACGGCAAAGTTACGGTAACGAGGTTCCGTTTGCGCGGAAAGCCCTACCCGTCCGCACTGTCCGGATCGTGGAGCGAACTTGCAGAATCAAGGACAGAGGAATCAGAGCGACCACGGCAGGGTCAAGTTGATCACTACAAGGTTCCCGCAGCTAGTGATGTCAGGCCGCTCGATTCTAGTTCTCCGGTCTTGCAAAATTTCGCCCCGCCACCAGCTGCGCCGAATCCTGCTACTCCCAACGCGCCAAGCTTTGGTTTCGATCCTAGGAAGCCGTTGCTCACAATCACATCTGTCCGCAATTTCACAGCTAACCCTGACGGTGGCGTTACACTAGTTCTGAATGAAAAGGACAAAAATCGATGGTCCGAATTGACTCACGAATTTGAAGGTAAGATGCTAATTTCCGTTGGTTCGAATGAGGTAACTGGGATCGCAAAAATCACGTCTCCGACAGACAACGGAATCATCGAATTCAGTGAGGCCCATTATTCAGGTAATATAGCGAAATATCTTCGCCGCAGATTTGGGAAGTGAACTGTTCGCGCCGAATTGAGGCGGTGCACCTTCTGGATTTGCGAACTTAGAAGGCCGATCTGCTTCTGTTGCTGTGCCAGCGCGAACTTGAGTTCGCTAAGAGTCGCGTCCTTGGCCGGCGCTCGTCTCGCCAATAGCGAGGAGCAGTAACTCGCTCGTCGATGCGCCGAACGAACTCGGACTTGCGGCGGATCGTCAACACGAAAGAATTACTCGTCCCTAAATTAGTACCTGACGAGATCGAGCCCCCTGGTCGAAGCAGGCACACCGCTCCTCATGAAGTCGTAGTGAACGGTTGTTCCCGGACTGGGAACGGGTTCGCCGCTGAGGCTCTGCGAGTTGTACTTGATCGCGATGAAGTAAGTGCCCGCACTCGGCGCGTTGAACCTTACCGTCACCGCGTCGCCGCTTTGGGTGATTCCCCGTTGCAGGCGGACACAGTCGGAGTCAAACACGTTGCTCCCATTCCCATTGACCGCGAAGAAGCTGCTAAAGTTGCCGGTCGTGATCGTCTGAGTGATCCTGAAGGTGTTGTTGCCGGCTGGTGCCGTGACCATCACCCAGTATAAGAGCGCACGGGGGTTGACCCGGTTGATCAACCCGTTGTTTCGGTCGTATTGCACGCTGCCAAGGGTCTGGGCGGTGCCGGACGAGAACTGGCTACAAGTCGTCGCTGCGGGAGTGATTTGACTCACCGGGCAGACGCGTAACAAGATTGACACGTTGTCTGAGGACTCGTTGACCACGGCGAGGTCTTGCTTGCCATCGCCATTGAAATCGCCCACCGCTACTGAGGTAGGAAAAAAGCCAACAGTAAAGTTTGTGGGGGCGCTGAAACTGCCTGTGCCATTGCCTAACAAGATCGACGCATTGTTTGGGCCTTCAGCGGCCACGGCGAGGTCTTGGTTGCCATCACTATTGAAATCGCCCACCGCTACTGAGGTAGGATTGACAACAGCGAAGTTTGTCGCGGCGCTGAAATTGCCTGTGCCATCGCCCAACAAGATCGACACGTTGTCTGAGTCGCTGTCGGCCACGGCGAGGTCTTGGT
>JBDTCM010000273.1:0-2973 GCA_039923575.1 Chthoniobacterales bacterium | reverse complement strand
ACTCCGCGCGCTCCCGCCAACTGCAGCGCGGTCAGAAGCGGCTCGTTAGGGCCGAAGTAACCTGCCGTCAGCCAGATCCGTTTCCGCGCGCTATTGAGCATCCAGACGAGCGTCGTCTCGATCGGATCGTCCGGGTCATCCGGGCCGTCGGTCATGACTTGAACGAGTAGCTTCTGCGCGCCCTCGGGCGGCGGATAGTAGGAGGGTGCGAGCAGTTTTTCCTGGGTCGCGAAGAACCAGTCGTCGGCAAAGATCATCTGGAATTTACGGGTCGCGCCGCCGGTGATTTCGATCTGGATATCGCGCCAGGGGCCGATCTGGGGATCTTCGCCGGCGTATTCCCGGCCCATGTTCATCCCGCCGACAAAACACCGCTCGCAATCGATGATCTGAAGTTTTCTATGATTGCGCAAAGTGAAGGTCCACCGATTGCGCAGCGGGTGCGCCGTGCGGAACCACGCGAATTTTCCGCCGGCCTCAATGAGGCGCGCAAAGTAGGAGCGGCGCAGCCCGAAGGAACCGATCGGATCAAGCAACAAGCGCACTTCCACGCCGCGCTGCGCGGCGGCGACGAGGCGGTCGAGCATCTCATTGGCGCGCGCGTCGTTTTGCCAGATGTAAAACTCGATGTGCACATGATGGCGCGCGGCGTCGATGCGCTCCCCGAGGGCGGCGAAAAACGCGTCGCCATCGACGAGCAAGCGGGTCTCTTCCGCGCAGGAGATGGCGTACTCATGCAGGCGCGAGAGCAATTCCACATGGTGGCGCTCGTCGACCGAAAGGTTTTCGAGACTCGCCTGCGTATCCGCGTTCACGCGGCGCTCCGCGCGTCCGCCGGAGGCGTCCAACTCGCGCGTCGCGCGCAATTTTTTCTTCACGAGGCGATCGGTCCCGAAGACGAAATAAAAGAGGGCCCCGCCATAGGGAAAAAGAATGACCGCCCAGACCCAGGCGAGAGTGGAAGCGGGCGGTTTGTTGCGCAGGAGGATATGCGGAATCGTCGCCCAGGTAAGAAGGTATCCAATCCAGACAAACGACCAATGCATCGCCGGGAGGATGGCGCACTCGGTCGTGTGCATCCAGCCGATAAGCGCGGCGAGAGCAGACGCAGGAGATCGATTATTGCCGGGGGAAGCTCACCGCGGGCGGCGGAGAGGCAGTACCATGCGGCTGGCTCGCAGATCAGTATGGTCTTTCCTGGCAGGCGGTGCCGACGAAACCGGCCGAGTGGGCGAGCGATCCGGCCGGGTTCCAGCGTGTGCTGGAAATCGCGACCTTGCAGGCCTGCGACGGGAAATAATCACTCAGGATATTATCCTGGCGGGCGCTGCCCGCGATGGCGGGGCGCGTTCCGCGACTTGCGGTCTGGGCGCGGTCGCTTCTCCATCGCTTCGAGCTTGGCGCGCTGGGTGTCGGTCAATTCGGGAGCGAGCGCGCGATTGGCTTCCGCGATGATTTGCTGCACGCGCTCACCCGTTTCCGCGCGGATTTTTTCCAGCTCGCTCGCGGCTCGGTCAAAGATGGGAGCGGTCTTGGCGATTTGCGCGGGCGTCAAGTCGAGCTCGGCCTGCATCCGGCTGCGCATGCGCTCGGCTAGCCAATGGTGGGAGTGCGCAAAATCCGCCCGCAGATGGCGCACCTGACGGACGGCGAGGAAACCGCCGGTGGCGGCCCCGGCGAGAAAGACGAGGAGGAAGCCGAGCACGAGTTTCCACTTCAGTGCGGTGCTCATGGTTCAAAGGCGCCGCCGATCGAGGTATCGGCGATCACATATTCGTTGGTGAGGGAGTCACCGAGATCTTCCTTCTGCTGCAATTCATGGTAGGCACCGGCGCCGGCGAAGGCGATCACGCCTAACGAGAGGACGACGATGCGACGGAGGAAGCGACCGAGCGCGAGGAAGTCGCCGGACGGATGAGTCCGTGCTCGCGCCAGCACACGGGTGTCGAAGCCAAACGGCATTTCGTCAGGCTGATCGTTCCGCGCGGCGGCGGCGGCGCGGAGGAGGCGGTCCAGGTCGGGCGCTTTCATCTCTCGCCTTCGGCGCTGAGTTGCACGAGGCGCTGTTTCATTTTCTGGCGGGCGCGGAAGGCGCGCACTTTAACGAGCGACGCGCCCCAGCCGGTCAGCGCCTGGATTTCCGCGACGGAACGTTGTTGCAGGTAGAGGAGGTCGATGACGAGACGCTCCGCCGGTTTGAGCGCGGTGAGGAGCCGCTCGACCAGATCGCGCGCCGCGAAAGTGCGATCCGGTCCCAGTTCCTCGCTCGTGGCGGCGAGGTTCTGCACGACGGCGACTTCTTCGTCGCTCAAGTCGGCGTGACGAAATTCCGGTCGCACTTTCTCGGCCCGGATTTGGTTGATGCAGGTGTTGACCGCGACGCGAGAGACCCAGTGTTCGAGCGGCACCTTGCCCGAGAACTGCGACAACTTTTGAAAAATTTTGATGAAGATCATCTGGCAAAGATCCTCCTCCGCCGTGCGCCGGGGACGATGGGAGCGCACCAGTTTGAGTACGAGCGGGTAGATGCGGCGCACCAGTTCGCGCGCTGCGGCCTCGTCATGCTGGCGAGCCGCCGCCACCAGGTCGCCAGCATCCAAATCCTCTGCCATGTCATCCAAGCGGTTTCCACACTAACGGGAATGACCGGCCGGCGCGCACTTCGGTTACAAATTTTCCATTTTCGCTCCCCGGTTCCGAAAAATCTTGTAACCGCCGGCGGATGCGACCAGTCATCAGGCACAACATATGAAACTCAAACTCATCATACTCACCGCCATCATTGCCCTTTCGGTTGGCACGGTTTTCGCCCAGACGCCGGCCGACCAGCCAGGAAATCGTGGAGGTCGCGGCCATCGGCATAACTCACTCGAGCAAATGACACAGGACCTGAATCTCACGCCGGATCAAAAGACGAAAGTGCAGCCGATCATCGATCAAGCCACCCCGCAGATCGAAAATATTCGCCGCGAG
>JBDTCM010000272.1:0-3507 GCA_039923575.1 Chthoniobacterales bacterium | reverse complement strand
GACGACGTGCGCGCACCAGCCCGCGACGCGGGAGGCAGCGAAAATCGGCGTGTTCAAGGCCGGCGGAAATTCCAGCATCGTGAAAACCGGTGCGGCGTAGAGATCGACGTTGGCGCAGAGATGCTTCTCGCGTTCCATGGTCGCCTCGAGCTTCTCGCAAATCGGCACCCACTGCTCTTTGCCGACGCGCTTGCCCAAATCCCGCCCGATCTCGCGCATGATCGGCACCCGCGAGTCGCCCTTTTTGTAAACGCGATGGCCGAAGCCCATGATTTTCGCTTTCTGCGCGAGCGCATCCATCATCCATTTCTCGGCGCGATCCGGCGTCTTGATGTCGTCGAGCATCTTCATCGATTCTTCATTGGCGCCGCCGTGGAGCGGCCCTTTGAGGGTCCCGCACGCGCTCGTGACCGCGGCATACATGTCGGCCAGGGTCGAGGCGGTGACGCGCGCGGCGAAGGTCGAGGCGTTATACTCGTGATCGGCGTAAAGGATGAAAATCGTGTCCATCATCCGGATCTTCCACGTCGGCGGCACTTCCCCGTTGAGCTTGTAGAAAAGATTGCCCGCCAGGGTGAGATCCGGCTTTTCCGACAACGGATCCAAGCCTAACGAAATGCGGTAACCGTCGGTGATGAGGGTCGATACTTTCGCGATCAGGCGGATCGCCTTGCGAATGTTGGCGCCGTGGGAGTGGTCGTTGAGCTCGGGATCGAAGGGCGCGAGCATGGAAACGCCCGTGCGCAGCATGTCCATCGGGTGAGTGTTTTTCGGCATCAGCCGCAGCATGTCGATGACTTGCTTCGGCAGCGGGCGCGCCGCGGCGATCTCACTCTTGAACTGCTGGAACTCCGCCATCGTCGGCAGTTGGCCATTGAGGAGCAGGTAGGCCACTTCCTCGAAGCTGGCTTTCTCCGCCATTTCGTGAATGTCGTAGCCGCGATACATCAGGCCGGCATCCGGATCGACCCAGCAGATTTCGGTTTCGCCCGCGATCACGCCGGCGAGGCCGGGGCTGTAGGCTGGTTTGTTTTCGGTAGTCATAATTTTCGCTTCGGAAGTTGCTTATATTTAACGTCCAAAGTTCAACGCTCAACCCCGAAAGCTTTCGGGGTTGGAAGTTTTCTTTTCAGAGATTGCCCCGAAACCCCGGCCAGCTTTCCGCCGCCGGATCGTAATCCAGGGTCTCGTAAAGTTCCTTGCGCGTCTGCATTCGATCGAGCCACCCTTCGGCCGAGCCCGCCTTTTTTAGCGCGTGGAAAAATTCGTTCGTCGTTTTCATCGAAACCCGAAATGCGCTCTGCGGAAAAATCACCATGCGATAACCGAGCTCGCCTAACTCCTTGACGTTCAGCAGCGGGCTCTTACCGAATTCCGTCATATTCGCGAGCAGCGGCACTTTCACCTCTCGTGCGAAATCGCGGAACTCTTCCCTGGTTTGCAACGCCTCGGGAAAAATCGCGTCCGCGACGGCGGCGACATAGGCGTTCGCCCGCTGGACCGCCCCGTCGAAATTCTCCAGCGCGCGAGAATCCGTCCGGGCGATGACAAGAAAATCGTGATCGCTCTTCGCCGCGACCGCCGCGCGAATCTTGGTCGCCATTTCTTCGGTCTCGACCAGTCGCTTGCCGGCGAGATGACCGCAGCGTTTCGGAAATTCCTGATCCTCGAGATGGCAGCCGGCCAGTCCTGCGCGCTCGAGTTCGAAGATTGTCCGCCCGACATTCTCCGCGCCGCCAAAACCGGTGTCGGCATCGACGACCGCAGGAATCTTCACCGCCTTCGCGACGAAACCGGCCAGTGTGGCGACTTCATTCAAAGTCAGCAGCCCAACGTCGGGCAGACCGGCGGTGCAATTGGCCAGCCCTGCGCCACTGATGTAAACCGCCTCAAAACCCGCGCGCTCTACCTGCCGCGCCATCGAGGCATTCGGCACGCCCGGCAACGCGACGACGCCTCGCGCGATCAGTTTCCGAAGTGCGGCCGCTGTGCTCATGACTCAGGCCGGCATCTTCGCCAGCTTCATCAGTTCGTTAGGATTCTTCGCTTCGTCCAGCTTCCAGCCGGCGGCGACGAGTTTCTGCGCGCCTTCTTCGCCCAGCGCCGGGACGACGAGCGCGTTGAATTTGCCTTCCAGCTGCTCGTCACTGACCGGATTGAAGGCATTGCCTAACGGGTGATCGACCCGCTTGGTCAGGACGTGGCCGTCCTGGAGGGTGACATGCACAATGTTAGCGACCGCTTTGGCGTAGAGCGAGGTGAGTTCGTCGTTACGCTGCACGGTCACGTTCTCGAGGAATTTCCAGATCGCCGGGTCCATAAACCGCTTCGGTTGGAATTGCTTCTCCGTCACTTCGCCGTCGATCAACGCGATCGCGGTGATGTAGGGCAGGCTGTGGTCGGCCGTCTCACGCGTCTCCGGTTTCCATTTCTCCGGCTCGCTCCCGATGATGTCGACGGAAGCGTCGTGGCTCTCGATCCGGACCGACTTAATTTTCGACGAATCACCAATTTCCTTGCGCAGGGACATGGCCGCCTCAATCGCGCTCTGGCTGTGATATTCGGCCGGCCAATACTTGATGCTGGTGTTAAGGATCATCGCAGCCGTGCCCTCCTTCACATTCTTTTCGTTAGGTCGCTTCACGAAAACTTCGCCGACGTTGCCTAACGAAACTCCAAGCTCCTTCTCGAAGCCCATCTGGCCTTCGAAAATCGGCGCCGGCCCGGTCATGCCGGCGCGCGCGAGCAATGCCGCGTAAACACCGTGGCGCGCCGCATTGGCAAAGGCTACGCCTTTCCAATGCGATAACTCGCCGACCCGCGCCTGGCGGAAGGCGGCGCAATTCACGCCCGCGATGTTGACCGCGTGGCGCGTTTTTTCCGGGTCGAGTTTCATCAACCGCGCCGCCGCCAAAGCGGTCGAGAAAGCGCCGTAGGTCGGATGATCCCAGCCGCGCGCACGAATGCTGGCCGCATCGCAAAAGCGGCATTGCACTTCATAGGCGAGCGCGATCGCGGTGATCATTTCGCGGCCACTCGCGCCGACGCTCTGCGCGACGGCGAGGGCAGCAGCAATGTTGTCGCTCGGGTGCGCCGGTTCCTTGGAAAGATAGGTGTCGTTGTAATCGAAATAACGAATGCAGCAGCCGGTCGCGAAGGCGGCCCAATCCGGCGGCGCCTGATGATCGGTGCCGATGATGGTAGCGCCGTTTTTCGCCGAGAAATCGGAGGCAACTTTTCTCGCGATCACGCACGGCTCTTCGTGCCACGCTCCGAGGGCGCAGCCGAAGGAATCGATCACGCGGCGTTTCACCTCGTGCACGACCTCGGGCGAGAGATCTTCAAAATTGAGTGAGGTAGAAAATTCCGCGAGGCGATGAGCGAGAGATTTGGACATAAGAGAGCCTGCAATCTGGCGACGAATCGCCGCGCGGCAAGCCTGCCCGGGCGCGCCCGATTTCCGGGTAGCCTGCGACGCTGCGCCTTCCCGTTATTCGGCGGCGTCCC
>JBDTCM010000271.1:0-11725 GCA_039923575.1 Chthoniobacterales bacterium | reverse complement strand
GACCGGTGCTGTGGTTATGTGGGGTCCGACGAACATACAGATTCGCGCTGCTCACGGCAACGAAATCGATGCAACGGAAGCTGGAGCTTACGCGTGCGCACTCGCCTCAACTGAACTAATGCGAAGTCTCTTCGCGATGGGACGCGCAGAGACTCTGACGGGCGCAGATTAATATCTTGCGCCCGAAGGGACTGAACTTGGCGACCTGGAACAATGCGTTCGCTTAGAGGTTTCTGGTACAGACCGGGCCACTCCAGCTGAGCTCGCAGCCCGCCTCACGCGGAAGGTGGCACAGGCAAAAGCTGGTCAGAGTAACCTGCCGGCAATGGCAGCGGTTGTCGGTTTCCAGACCGGAAAGGTATTGATGAAGGACGTCACATCATTGTGAGCTGGGCCGAAAATCATCGAGAGAGCGAAAGGCTTGCTGTGGCCGCTGAAACGGCCGCACGCAATGGCAATATAGCAGACGCTTATGCGCTATATGTCGAGGCCGCTAATGCTGAGTCCGCGGCGTTGGCAGCATTGGATCCGTCAAAATCACGGACTGCCGGAATTACGGCCGTTAGCGCCGTCTCGTTGTACTACAAAGGTAAGGCGTTTGAGATGGCTGAGGCTTTTGGCCTTCGCTACATGAACGAAGGCTCTCTGGCACGCTTTGCTCGGTCGCAGTTGCGAGCTCTGTTGCAATCGATATGGGGCGAGGCGGCCATCTCGGCAGCCGGCCTGAAGTTCTCGAAACACGATGTCCTTATTTCCGTTAAAGGCGGCGAGGTGCTAAAGCGGGGGCGCCCCACTGGATCTAATCCTTCGTAAGGTGGAAGAGATTCGCTCGCTCTTCTATAGAACAATCGAAATGCTTGAGGGGCGCCAATTTCGCACCCGTAACGGACCGCCGATAGATATCCAACAAAGGTACCGACCTTGGCTATTTCAAGCCGCGCCGGGCAGCTACCAATTCGCCGTTCGGCTAGAGAGCACGGCACAGATGGAATTTCCCCTTCTCGGTGGTCACGTTCATCCCGAAGTCGAATTTGTTACGTTGAAATTCCTCGAAATAGTCAGGGCGGCGTCGAATGATCCTGAGAAAGAATTGCCTCGCCTTGTTCCTGATGGTCAGTACCGCGGAGTCTTTATAAAGCTAACGCGGAACCTGGCGCCAACTGGGAAGGCGTATTCCAGGATTGAGATTAGTTCTCCATTAGATCCGTCGGTGGTCCCCATATCGCTCGCTTCGGAATCGCGAAAAGCTCTAACGGAAACGTTGCAACGAGCCCGTCCGCCGGAAATCCCTGGAGAGCCGCCAAGGCATGAAACTCTCACAGGTATTCTCCGAGCCGTTCATCTGGACGAGGATTGGTTAGAGGTGACGGTAACAGATAGAACTGAAGGAAAGCACATTAAAGTGACGAGAGCCGGGGAAGCGATAGACGATCTTGTCGGCCCTATGATCAATCGTCCAGTGGCGGTCGAGACTCGCGTGAGAGCGGACGGCAAGCACGAGTTCTTGGATATCCAAGCAGTTGAGTGACGGAGGAGAGCTCACGCAATAGCTCCTGAGAATATACGGTTGACGATCGAATTAACGCACGCACTCGTGTTTATGGACCATGAGCCTACCTGAGGAGTTTACTCCAACGCGCGAGGCAGCCATGAGAACGCTTTCTCCGATTGAGGCGGCTCCGCCGAATTCGTATTTCTACGGGCAAAGGACGCGCGCGGGAACCCATCTTCCCCCTTATCATCTCGTCTACTTCCTACTAGTAGATCTATTACAATTTCCCTACCTAGGAGAGGCAGAAAGGTGGCATGGTCCGTCCCGATCAAATTCGAGAACAAGATTTATGTGATCGAGCACCGAAAGATGGGATTGGGTGTTTTCGCGGAACCGGGACTAATCGATGAAGTGGCTGCAGAAAAAATCATCAACTTAGTCAACGCGGCCGTGACGAAAGCAACGCTTTTCTTTGAGTCGCTCGCAGAAAAGGCAGTCAAGGGATCCCGAGTAAACGTGTTGAACAAGAGCGCGTCGTTGTACTCAAGGTTTGAATACCTGCGCGATATGCACAAGCAGGTGGTTGGTGAAGCAGTGAGTCGTGCCGGCGAACGAATCGTCGAAGAGAAGGTTACCGATTTCGGAAAATCAGCGACGATCACATTCCCTGCCTTTGACCTTCAAAAGAAAGCGGAATGGTTAGGGTTGGCCGCGGTTGACGCCTTCTTTAGTTGGACAGAGCACGTGATGATCCACATTGCGATTTTGCAAGGCAAGATCGCGACCGGAGAGGAGGTTGCTGACCGTGCTTCCGCGGACTGGCCTGCGAAGTTCAAGGGCGCGATAGATCTTGGGGATCCAGCTACTAAGCGGTTTTTCGATGATTTGCTTCTGATTCGTCGCCAACTCAGAAACTATATGGCGCATGGAGCATTTGGTAGGCGTGGCGAAGCGTTTACATTTCATTCACCGGCCGGCGCGGTGCCCGTCTTACTCCCGCACCAAAGCGGAGGAACGCGATTTACGCTGGTCGGTGCGAGCGCGTTCGAGAACCCGTCAGCCCTCGATGTTCTCGAGCGTTTTGTGGATCACTTATGGTCTGGAGTCTGTGAGCCAGCGAAGATGTATATCCAAGATACGCACCTGCCTCTCATCCTATCAATGGCAGTCGACGGAACCTATAAGGAAGCGATGAAGTCAGCGGAAGACATGGAGGAACTCATCCGAGCCTTAGAGTATCAATTCGACCAGGCCGCAAATATGGATTGGTAGCGGAGGAACGGCAGGCGGACAAAGCCATCGAAAGCGTGAATAGTGCGGCCTGCGGGAACCCTTGCACGCTTGAGCGGCTTGGCTTCATCCGATCGACGCTGAAGGGCCGTGCCGGCGCGTCGCGAGAGGGGAAAGGAAGGTGCGCCCGACACCTGGGTCGAGCACGAGCCCCGATTTGCTGAAGCGTTGTTAGGAATGGAATTTCGTCACGAGATGATCTTCATCCCTTTCCCCGTGCTTGCAGGACGGCAGGAACGACGTCCTAAAGGGACGTCTGCAGTGATGAAACCGTTCGTTGACCGGCGCGGGGTTGTCTAGATGCGCCTTTATTCGTAGCGTTAGATGATGAATTTGGGCGAATGGCGGATCGATTACCAGGCTTTGATTCACGGCGCCAAGACAATTCAAGAGAAGCGGAATCGGCTTGGGAACGGCATCACGGACCTAGCCACTGCTATGTATAAAACACGGATTCGGTGCCCTACTCTGATCGATGAAATCAAATACGGCTCCTTCTGGTACGGATTCGACAATTACTCATGGCTCGAGCTTAAAGGAAAGGCTCCGCTCAGCGAAGCAATAGACGACCGTGTGGTATTTGTCGTGGGAAGTTCTGCGCCGCTACAGGCTGAGAGCGCGAAAAGAGCAAGTTCATGGCTACGAGGTCTGATCGGGCCGACAGGACGTCGCTTTGGCCCACAATACGACAAGGGACATTTCATGGCCCGCTCCAATGGTGGTGGATCGCAGCTTAACATCTTTCCGCAAAGACGGGATCTTAACAGAGCTTGGTCTAACGAAGGGAAGCTGTTTCGCCAGATGGAGACCTATTGCCATCACCATCCGAAGACGCTGTGTTTTAGCAGGCCAATCTATCTTCAGGAGGCGCTGCGACCGGACGCGTTCGATTTCGGACTCCTCAAACAGGGCGGGGAGCTTTGGGTGGCGCAGTTTGATAAGCAGGAAATTCCCGAAGACGGCGGCATGTTTCAGAATCGAATCCCGAAGGGAAAGGAACTCAATGCATGGCGAGACGCACTCCGCCGTGCTGGTGCCGACTCGAAAGGCGAAGCGGTTGCGGATCATGGATGACCCTAATTAGATGAAGCGCTCGTTGGAAAAGTGGAGGCAACGGAAGGAGGGAGCGGAAACAGGTCAGAGTTTACTATCGAGGCTCTTCTGGTAACGCATGACTCTATGCTCCGCGACATTGGCTGCCAGCTACGCGGAGCATCGGCCTAACGGAGGAACTCGTTTGGTTCGGCCAGACTAAACCCGGGCGTGTGCTCCGCGAAGTGGCGCAGCCAGAAGGCGTGCCCCGCTCCCAAGACGACCAGCACCCGGTCGCCGGGCTGCGCGATCTGGGTCAGCTTGGCGAAGATTTTGGCGTTGCGCAAATACCAGGCGGCGTTCAAGTCCGCGCCTGGCTGTTCTTTTTGGTCTCCGAAGGCGAGCAGACCGTCGTAGAATTCGTCGTGATCCGCCCGGATCTGGGCCGGCTCGTTCATCTGCGCAAGGAGGAGGCGGATGGGGGTGGTCTTTTGCGCTACCTCCTCGGCTTTCACTTTTTTCTCTACCTTCTCCTGCAGGCGGTCGAGCGCCGCGGTCTGGTGGTGAGCCTTCGCGTAGGCCTGCACTTTATCGAAGGGAAAATAATCGATCGTGTCGCTTTGTTCATCGATGCCATAGACCGTTTTTCGTCCGAGCCGATGGGCGAGGCGGTAGGCGATCTGCACGCGCTCGTCCGGGTTGGTGGTTAGTTTCTCTGGAGTAAACTCCATGTATTTCTGCGAGCTGTAATCAGGTCGATCGGAAAGCGCCTCGATCGCGATCCTGGTCGGCTTGAATTTCGCGAGACGCGCGGCGATGTCGTCGAGCTCTTGCTGGCGCTCGGGGGTGAGCACGTTCTCGGCTTTCATGTTGTGCAAATCCAGCCCCGGATTGCCGAAGTGGTAGGTGCCGAGAATCATGATCACAGCCGGGGCGGGCGTGGGCGACGGACTCTGCGCCAGCAGCGGAGTGGTGGCGGCGAGGAGAGGAAGGCAAAGCGAAGCAAGGATCTTCATATGCGAATGAGATGCGGTGACCGCCGCAGGCAGATTCATCTTTTTGGAACAACAGAGAAACAAAAACAGAGAAAGGGGTCAGCTTCGGAATCGCGCTGTTAACGAGACGATTCGTGCGGAAACAGGTCGACTCTCTATGAGCGACATTCTGAAGCTGATCTCTCCGCTAAAAAGATAGGCAAACCGTTGCGGCTCAGATAGAGAGGGATCGTGCAGCCGGAATCCGACGACAATCTCCGCTTGGAAATCGGGCATGTTCTGTTCATCGACATTGTCGGTTACTCCCGACTCCTGATCGAGGAGCAGAAGGAGCGGCTGAACCAGCTCACCGAGATCGTGCTCGCGACGTCACAGGTGCTGGAGTCGACGGACGAACAACTCGTGCGGCTGCCGACCGGCGATGGGATGGCGCTGGTCTTCCACCACAGTGCGGAGGAACCGGCCCGCTGCGCGCTCGAGATTGCCGAAGCGCTCCAGAAGCACCCGGAACTTCCCGTGCGGATGGGCATTCATAGCGGACCGGTGAGCGAGGTGCGGGACGTAAGCGGGCGCAGCAACATCGCCGGAGCCGGCATCAACATGGCGCAGCGGGTGATGGATTGCGGCGACGCCGGGCACATCCTTCTCTCGCAGCACGTGGCCGATGATCTGGTGCAATACCGCCAGTGGGCGCCGCGTCTGCACGACCTGGGTGATTGCGAGGTCAAGCACGGCGTCCGGCTGCACGTCTTCAGTTTCTACAATGATGAAGTCGGCAACTCCGAGTTACCCACGAAGTTTAAGTCAGCGTCGGCAACTACGGGCGGCGTGCCGGCGAGGAGAAGCCCTCGACCACTTCTTCTTTTAGCAGCTATTGGCTTGGTCGTAGCAGTCGTCGCCTTCTGGTTAGTACGAAAACAGGACGCGCCGGCAGTTAGTACCGCTCCCGACAAAAGCATCGCCGTTCTTCCCTTCCAGAACCTGAGCAGCGACAAGGAGAACGCCTATTTCGCCGATGGAATTCAGGACGAGATTCTGACCCGCCTATCGAAGATCGCCGATCTGAAAGTCATCTCGCGCACATCGACGCAACATTACAAAAGCACGCCGGAGAACTTGCCCGATATCGCCAAACAACTTGGCGTGGCCCACATCCTCGAAGGAAGCGTGCAGAAGAGCGGCGACTCGGTTCGGGTGAATGTGCAACTGATCAAAGCAGCCAATGATTCGCACCTTTGGGCTGATACCTACGATAGAAGGCTGACCGACATCTTTTCGGTTGAGAGCGATGTAGCCAGGGCGATAGCGGACCAGTTGCAGGCGAAACTGACCGGGCAGGAAGAGCAAGTCATTGCGGCGCGACCGACGGAGAGTCTCGAGGCATACGATGCATATCTGCGCGGGCTCGCCTACACTCTGAAAACGGCAGCCACAACCGCCAACGCGCTTGGCTCACAAAAACACCTGAAGGAAGCGGTGCGTCTGGACCCGAGGTTCGCTCTTGCCTGGGCGTTGCTATCCGCCGTCGATTCGCGCGGCTACATCACCGCTAGTCTTGAACCGACGGTTGCGCTCAAGGAGGAGGCGCGACAGGCAGTCGAGACCGCACTTACACTTCAGCCAGAGCTGGGCGAGGCTATTCTAGCGCAAGGCTCTTACCAATACGGTTGCGTGAAGGATTACGACGCGGCCGCGCGTTACTTTGAACAGGCGCGTTCGCTCCTGCCGAATAGCAGCCGGATTCCCGAATCGCTGGCCTACGTCGCGCGAAGGCGCGGCCAATGGGAGCGGAGCGAGTCTTACTTCAAGGAAGCTGAACGACTCGATCCGCGTAATGTTACCGTGCTTACCCAGCACGCGCTTTCTTACATCTCGCTTCATCGGTTTCCCGAAGCGCAGCGCAACCTCGATCAGGTGCTCGACATCACACCGGACGACGTCGATGCCATTGCCTACAAGGGGAGTATTGGTCTGGCAGAGGGCGATCTTTCGCGAGCCTCGGCACTGCTCACTCCACTTCGTGCGCCCGCGAGCGACAACATCGTCTGGAGGATCCAAACTTACGCGGCGATCTTGGAGCGTAAGCCAAGCGAAACCATCGCCAGGCTAAAGGAGATATTGACCAGGCCCGATCCGGCGCAGGGTTACCATGACGGCGAATTGCGTTTCTGGTTAGGCTGGGCGCAGCAGGTGGGCGGCGACCCCGCTGCTGCTCAGGAAAGCTGGCGCGCCGCTCGCGCGGAATTGGAACCTCTTCTCAAGGAGCAACCAGGTAACTACAGACTCATTCAAGTTCTCGCATTAACCGATCTGGGTCTCGGAGATAAAGCCGCGGCTCTTACCATGGCGGATCGGGCCATAATCGTAAATCCGCTCGACAAAGACGCTGTGGCGGGGCCTCAATCGATCGAAGTCCTCGCGCGGGTGGCAGCGGGCACGGGGCAATCCGAACGAGCGATTGCCGCACTGGAACAACTGCTTTCGATTGCATCCGGGGGGGGAACCACGGCCGTGCCGCTCACTCCAGCGGTGCTCCGGCTCGATCCGATGTTCGATCCGCTCCGGAGCGAGCCGCGCTTTCAGAAGCTTTGTGAAGATAAGTAACGATGAAACCCAAACACTAAATGTCCGCTGACTCTGAATCCGAGGCGAAGTTCGAGATCGGACATGTTTTGTTCATCGACATTGTTGAGAGAGGAATCAGGGCCACGTCTAAACACTTTGACATTCCAAAGAAAGAGGCTGGAGCAGCCCGTTCAGAAATGTCAAAGAGTTAGACGTGGCCCTTAGTGGCCCTTACATGGACGACAGCACCGACTTTCCAACGCTGAAATTTTTGGAAGCAGCCGCTTTTTACTGAGGTTCCTGCCGATTCGCAGTGGTGCGACGGGTTTTGCGGGCAATGCTGGACTGATTTTCTGCCGAATTGCAGCGGTATGGCGTCGAGATCCCCGGAAAAGCTAATGAGTGCACGAGCTGTCCTAATAGGTACGGCAGGTAATCTAATGAGAGCAGCGATGTTCTCAATGGGAAGACCTGTTTTCCTTTTGTGAAATCTGCTGCTTTCATTGAAGGCAGCGCTGCACTCCTTGAGATCACCAGTCTTCCTGTTTGCTCCAGCAGTGCTCCCAGGAAGAAAACCGCTTCTCTCAAAAGGAAGGGCGATGCTCTTAACAGGGAAGGCGATGTTCTCAACCGGCGAAGCGATGGGCTCAAGAGGAAGAGCGCTGTTCTTATTAAGAAACGCGGTGCTCTTTTTACGCGGGGCGATGTTCTTCTTGCGATAAGCGATGCTCATTCCAGCAGCAGCGCCGTACGCGCTGTGATAAGCGCCGTTCTTCGAATGAATGACCACGTCCCCGGTGGGATGAGCGGCGTTCTTGCCAGGGGGCACGGTTGTCCCGGTGGGAAGAGCGCCGTTCTCAGTGGTTGCGCCGCAAGACTTCCTCACCTGGCGTCGCATCCCGTCGGGACGGGTGAGGTTGCCGGCGAGCTTTCCGGTGGTCATGCTGCGTGCAGCGTTGCAACCGGGAGCTCAGGCAGTGAGTTCGAGAGGTTCTTTTGTCCAGTCGGCTGCCTCCGCCCGGCACTTCGACCGATCGCAGGGCAGGCTATCGTGAAACCACGCTGCAGTGAGCTTGCACTAGAGCGATTGCCAAAAGAAGCTTCCGGATAACCTTCGCATCGCTCCGAGAGGAAGCGTTGTAGCGTGCGCGCGCATCTCGTGCGAGCCGGCCGCATCTTCTCATCCGCTGAGGACAGCGGACGCTACAACTTGCCGGCAGAGCCGGAAGTCATTTCTGGCAGTCGCTCTAGACGATGGATAGGGCGGCGCCCTCTGGCTCCGCTGAGTCCGTTTCCTCAGGCATCGCGGCCTCCGGTTTGCGGAAAAGGGCCGGACTCGGCCCGTAGCCAAATTTGATCTCCTTGATCTCGCCCCGGACCTTCATCCGCGTAAGAACGACCGAAATCTGGGCCGGCTCGATGTGAAAGCCTTCCCGCTTCAGGAGGGCATGGATGTCGCGGAGCGAATAGTCATCCGTCATCCGCTGGATCGCCCATGAGACTGCCTGGCTGTTGCGCCCATGCAGGTTGATCGGGATGGCTTTCAATTCCGGGTGCATGTAGCGCTCCGGGAGAGGCTTCGGCGGCAAAGCGGCCGGTGCTGGCGGCGGAATGGAAGCCGGGGCCGGCGCGGCGGCGGACACCGGCAGTTCTTTCACTTCGATCGCTGCCCGGGAGGGGAGAAGCCCGGAGACCAGGCTACCGAGCTCCATGGATCTCGGGGCGTGGCCGCTGGCGGCGTATTTCTCGACAACGTCGAAGGCGGCGAGGAGGCATTCGCGTTCCATAATCTCCTGGCGGAGGCGAGTGCGATGCGTGACGATTTCATCAAGGGTGAGGGTCATGCATTGCAAGACAAGCATTTGCAATGCTAGCTGGTAGAGGAAAAGCATCATCAGGTGAGATTCGTTTGGATGAAATCTCGCGGCATGGATGTGGATCTGACGCAGTAGTGGCGCCGGGCGGCTCTGCTCGCGAAGACTTTCGGAGTTGTGGCGGTAGGCGGCGGAGCTGCTTGTGAGTAAGTTATTCTTATGACCCGAGAGAAACGCTACCCCCTAATCAATCCGGAAGACCTGTCCTGGCGGCCCTCCAATCTGATGAAAATCCCGAACGCGGATTACCTGGAGCGGACGGGGAGCGAGAACATCGGCGCGCGGCTCTGGCGCTTGCCGCCGCAAAGCGCGAACACTCTGCACAAGCACATCCGCGCGGAGGAGTTTTACTTTGTGCTCGAAGGCACGGGGCGCATGCGGGTGGGCGATGAGACGTTGACCGTGCCGAAGTATGGCGGAGTGCTGGTCGGGCCGGAGCAACTGCGCCAGGTCTTCAACGACACTGACGAGGAGGTGCTGTGGTTGATCGTGGGCGCGCCGGAAGAGTTGGAATTCCTGCAAGGCTCGAAATCGAGGATGGATTTGTCGCTCATCTATCCGGTCGATCCGAAGCAATTGCCGCCTGAGCTCGCGGGCGTGCAGTGGCCGCCGAACAGTTGAGCGCGTGAAGAATCAGCGTGTTGGCGCATGGGCCGGCAGTCAGAGTGGCTGAGCTTTCTCCGATCATCTTCACGAGCAAGCGATTTCATTTCGCTGACAAAAGCGCAAAAGGGCCGGGATGCACCCGGGGAATGATCGACTACTGTCACGGTGATTAAAACCATTCCGAACTTGCTCGGCATCGTCGCATTGCTCCTTTGCGTGGTCGGCGCGCTCATTTTTTTCGAAGTGATTCGACCATTTCGCCACATGTCGATCGACGGTCCGATCGCGCTTAGTTTCTGGGGCGTCGGCGCGGCGCTCGGGGTCTCCTGTTTCTTCTCAAAGGCCGCTCGCTTACGCTGAGTGTCATTAGCGTGGCGGCGAACATCCTTCCGCTGCTCGCCGCTTTGGCCCTGCTCTGGGTGCTCTCTCACAGCAATTTTGCCTGGCACTAGGTGCGATCTGAAGATCGCGGCTCCTCTTCAACCGGCGTAGGTAATCGCGCGACGAACAAGGGGATCGTTCAGTGGTCGGTCAGGTCTTGGCCGAGCGCGCAGCGCTCCCCTTTGCCTGCTTGAGCAGGCTGGCGGCGGCGGCGCGTGCGACGCGAGCGGGCTTGGTGCTGCCAGTGGCGTGCGCGGCGACCAGCGCACCGTCGATCAACAGTCTCAGGGAATCGGCGAGTGCGGGCGGATCTTTCGCGCCGGCTTCCGCGGCGAGGCGCAGCAGCATTTTCCTGACGGATTGCTTGTGCCTCCAGGCCGCCTGATGGACGTGATGGGTTGGCTCCGGGAACTCGCTCAGGGCTCGGATGAAAGCGCACCCGTTAAAATCGGGGCTGCCGAATAAGACCTTGAGCCAGTCGAACACGGCCAGCAACCGGCGCTCGGGCGAAGGGCCGGCCCGGTCGACTGCATCGGCCAGCCCGGCCAGCATTTCCTCGCTCCGTT
Organism: Chthoniobacterales bacterium; assembly: GCA_039923575.1. Classification (GTDB taxonomy): domain Bacteria; phylum Verrucomicrobiota; class Verrucomicrobiia; order Chthoniobacterales; family UBA10450; genus Palsa-1392. The sequence continues at coordinate 924 of JBDTCM010000271.1, read as the reverse complement.
TCCGGATGACCGCGACAATCAGATCATCCTTCGAGGAGAAATGATTGTAGAGCGTCATCTTCGCGATCTCGGCCTCGGCCAGGAGGGTGTCGATGCCGACGGGGCGATAACCGTCGCGGTAAAATAAGCGCCAGGCGGTTGCCATGAGATGCTGGCGTTTCGCGGAGGTGGGCGTGGCGGAATCACGGTCGGCCATGCCCACACTGTGCGGCCAGGAAAGGCCGCTGGCAAATGCGAAGTAGACAGGTTGGTCTATTTCGTGCTTGACACGATATAGACAGAGTTGTCTACTGCTCTCCTGTGCGGCACCCATGCGCCGTGCCGAGAGAAACAAAAACGCAGCAACCCAAAGCAAAATAAAAATGAAAACCATCCTTCAATCCATCGCAGCCCTCGTGCTGCTCTCAGCCTCCGTCTTTGCCGGCGACCTGGTCAACATCTCCGGGGCGAGTCGCGCCGCGGTGAGCGGCTTCGATCCCGTCGCCTTCTTCACCGATGCCAAACTGGTCAACGGATCGCCTTTCATCACGGCCGAATACGAGGGCGCGACATACTTCTTTGCCAGCGAGGAGCACAAAAAGCTGTTCACGGCGGCTCCCGCTAAATACGCGCCGCAATTCGGCGGTTTCTGTGCCTTCGGAGTCGCACTCGACAAACTGTTTCCGGTCGACATCAGCACCTGGCAGGTGAGAGACGGCAAACTCTACCTGAACCTGAACCCTGACATCCTGAAGAAATTCAACGCCGACTTTGCCGGCAACGTAGCGACGGCAAATAAGAACTGGCCCGGCCTCGTGGGCAAGAACGGTAAGTAATCAAACGGCGGCGTGGCTGAAGATGGCTTCGCCACGCCGCTAATCCATTCGAGAAGATTATGGCCGAACGATTCCTTGAGACTCTGATCACGCCGGCAGTTCGTCGCGC
>JBDTCM010000270.1:0-4065 GCA_039923575.1 Chthoniobacterales bacterium | reverse complement strand
CCGACGAGAATATTCCGCGCCACTGCCTGCTCCATGGTCACGCGAAACAGAACGCGCGCTCGACACTTCCCGCAACCGGAGCCGAAATGGCGCGCCCCGGAAGTCAGGCGTCTCGCCTGACTCGACCGACCACTATCCAAGTCGTCGGTTCTTCTTGCGCGCGCGGGGGGCGATGCTCGCTATTCCTTCACTGTTGAATGAAAGAAAACGCTATCTCCTTTGGCGTAAATTAGGTAATCGGAATTCAGGAGGATGATCGTTCCGCCGGCGTCGCCTTCAATCAGTTGGTTGCCTTTGATTTCCGCGTTTTGAACTGCGGTCGTTAATCGTAGACATCTTACGTTTCGTCGCTCACCTCGCATCCACGACGCCAGTGCCACCGCACCGATCACAGTTTTCGATGCTAGTGCTGTTTCTGCCATTCTCGTAAAGTGCATGTCCGAGCGTTCCCCATCCATGGGGATTCAGACCCGATTTGTAATAGTGTTGGACCATCTTCTTTGAACCACCGCACTTTGGACATAGCATCTTCCTCCCGCCACTCCCCGCGACAGCGCTTTTCGAGTTAGCGACATGATCGGCATCCGCCTGCGCCGCCGCCTTCGACATGCCGTTGAGAAACCTCATAACTTTAGGATCCACTCCAGGAATATCGGGAAGGTAACTCGATTGCGTCTCTTCCTTCTGCTCTGTCGGATGACGGCTTTCATAGCTCGTGACGCTCACCCGCGGAGGTCCTAATATTTTGAGAGCGATCCTCCTTTCGCGGTCGAGCAGGTGCTGGTGCCATAACCCATAGTTCGTTATGCTTTCTTCACTCGGTGCTCCCTCAATACCCACTCGCAGGAGTGTGCAGCCACGTAGTGTGGGTTTAAAAACGAGAATTGCATCGGACACCACGCTCGCGGAATCTCTGTAGAAAAAGCCGGCGTAACCGAGTTCGGGCATGCGGCCAAAAAAAAGATCCGGAGAACCGAATTCCACCTTTCCCAAGGTATCCCGAACAACCGTTTCCGCCTGATCCTCATCCTTTTCGCGTAAGTAGCGGACGGTGAGCATTACTCCCAGAAAGGACCGCGCAGTCTTTGGCAGCGTGGAAGCAAAGAAGCAGGATGAGGCCTCTTCGACGCCCGGGAGTTCCTTTTTGGTCAGCTTGTCTCCGACCTCACGATCCTCAGGAGCTTGTACGGCGAAACCCATGATTGCTTCCAGATCGGATTTGGCGATGAGCTGAGAGGCTGGGATTTTTTGCGCGGCGCGTTCATCCTCTTCGTGCTGGCGTTTCTCTTCCGCGAGTTGAGCCGCCCGTTGCTCCGTTTCCTGCCGGACACGCTCGGCCGCAGCGGCCTGCTCCGCCTCTGTCCGCTCACGTTCTGCCTTTTCTCGCGTTAATTTTTCCGCCTGGGCTTGTTCGCGTTGGAGTTGAGCTTGCTCGGCGGCGGCAATTTGCTCCTGTTTCTTCTCCCGCTCCGCCTGCTCGCGGCGAGCCTGCTCGTCCCGCTGTGCTTGCTCGTGGGCCCTCTTCTCTTGCTCGGCCCGTTGACGATCGGCTTGCTCCTTGTAAGTCCGTTCTGCGGCAGCGATGCGCTGCCGGGTGGCATCGGCTTCTCTAGCGGACATTTCCGCCTGCATCTTTAGCATTCGCTCGGAAAAATCCCGTGATTGCGCTTCAATTCCTTTGAGTTGTGCGTCAGACAAATGATTGGCTTGCCCAGTGGTAGGATATTGTTCAGCAATGTCCGGGCTTAACCATGCCAGACCGAGTGCGGCAAGCAGAACGAGCAGGCTTGCCAGCAACAGCGGTCTCCGCGCCCACGGATAAGTGCGCAACGCCAGGGCTTTCATGTCCGTCTCCACCGTCCGGATTTGTTCCGCAATCTTAAAGGCAGCCTGCTGTTCCCCCTCTAAAGAAGTGTTGATACCTCCCGCCCTAATCTTGGCGCCCAGCCCACTCGTGGCCTGCCAAAGAGTTATTCGCAGTACCAGGATTCGCGTTGCATCAAACAACGTCTCCCCCCAGGCTCTGGCCTTGTCAGCAAAGGAAGCCGCTGGCAGCCTTTTTCTTTGACGTAGTTCGGCCAGTCGGGCGCAAAGACGATCCAGCTCTGAAAGAGGCTGAGTCTAATATGAAACCAAGCCGTTTTCGTAAGCATTCTTCCCGAGGCGATAATCCGCTCGGCTCAGATCGAGCCACTTCAGTTTCGTCCGAACAACCTCGCGCCCCAGGAGACGAGCAGCGACCGCGATCTTCGTGCTAAATTCACTGAACAACGCCGCCGGTTTAGGAACGTTCTCGGTTCCAGCAGCAGCGTTTTCCCGTTGCGGAGGCATAACGTGAGATGCGCTACTCTTTCACTCGCGAATGGAAAGCCACGGCATCACCTTCCATATAAATAAAGTAGTCTCTATTTAACAAGATAATTGTGCCCTGCGAGCCGTCCTCAACCAGCTTGTTTTCCCTGATTCGCCAGTGTCCATCCAGCGAGCCACCTTCCGTGCCCCATCTGTGATTGGCTTGGAAAACATAGGTCCGGCGCGGCGAATTCCACTTGCCGATTAGGAGTTGACTCAGATTTTTTACGTCGACAATATTTGGAGCCGGATGTCTTTTTAGCTCCGAATTGATCACGCCCATGAGGTCGTCGTTTCTGCTGCCGCTCCCTCGATATTCGGTCACTAGCTTATCCGCCGCTTGCGCAACTTTGGTAACATATCGAACGCGCGCCGCTTCATCGTGGGCACTCTGTTCGTATTCCTGCTTGGCCGCTTCAAGGTCCTGTCTATCCGCTGCATCGGCCGCGACTTTCCCGACCATAAGAATGGCAATGACTACGCCTACGAGTTTTTTCATGATAGTTATCTGCGGAAGGTTGAGTTTGTTGGGTTCACTGCCGGTGGGGCACGATTTGCGAGGTGGATTTGAGATCGATCGAGGCTATGCCGGTGTGCCCGTATTCTTTGATTTTTCCCGTGACCGTGACAACGACGCCTTTGAGTTCATCGAGGTCGAGTTTGGGACCTGGGGTAACATCCGTATATGTTATGGCGAGAAACTCCTCCGATGGTTCGCAGTGACCGAGACCGACGTGGTATCAACCCCAATGTCTGGATGAGACTCGACAAACTCTACCGGTCACCCTCGCAGTCTCGCCAATGTGATTTTTCGCCTCTGCCGCCGTGTATTCAGGAAGGGTTCGAGCGCCCGCGTCGGAAATCTTTGCGCCAGCGATTGCGAAACAAACGATTAGAAAGAGAAAAACTACGATCGGAGTTGGTTTTTGTTTCATACCGGTTGCTTGCTAAAATGCTTGTCGCTATAATTTTGGGCGCTCGGCTTCGTCTTGCGCATGCTTGATCTTGTCTTTCGCTTTCTCTGCTTCAGCGCGAGCGGAATAAGCTTGAGTGCGCATCATGTTATCGCGTTGCTCCGGCATCCCAGCGATCGCCAGGTCGCAATCAGCGACTGCGCCCTCATAGTCTCGCTTTTTCATTTTCAATCGGGCTCGACTGAGGTAAAACACGCCTTGCTGAGGATGGCGCTCGATGAGTTGGTCGTAATCGGAAATAGCTCCCTCCAAGTCATCTTTCTTCACCTTAATTTCAGCCCGCTGGATATACAGACTCGGCTCGTGTGTCAGTTCGATGGCACGGTCCAAATCAGCGATCGCACCGTCCGGATCCCCATTTGCCTGCTTGTCCATCGCCTGCTTCAGGTAATCCGGATGGGACGCAGTCCGTAGCACGATTTGTTTCATCGATTTGATCGTGATCCAGGGAATACCGCCGGACGATTCGATTTTTCCGGTCACTGCAATCGTCACTCCACGGAGTTGGCCGCCATCAGCGGCGTCCGGCGCAAGTCGACGGACGATGTTGATCGCGGCTTCGGCGAGAGCTAGACGACCGAAACTGCGGTCGAAACCAGTGACGTAAAGAAGGTCGTGCCCTCGCGCCATCTGGTAGTAGGCGTCGACAAACGCAGGATCGAGCCGGATCGCGCGAGCCAGCAGGTCAATGCCGTCGAGAAAACGAGCTTTAGGGTTATCGCTGTTCAGCGCCGTCTCG
>JBDTCM010000269.1:0-5726 GCA_039923575.1 Chthoniobacterales bacterium | reverse complement strand
TTTATCGGACTCGCGCTTGAGCTGCGGCGCTTGCGCCGGCTCCCGGTCGTCGCCTGACGACGGCGGCGAGCCAGCGGAAAAAGAAAACGGCCGCGACCCGGAAGGTCATCTTCGACGCGCCCTGCGCGCGATCGCGAAACGCGATCGGGATTTCCTGCACCCGCAACTGGTGATGGTTATGCACGATGATCTCGAAAGCGATCTTGAAACCGGTCGCGGCCGGCGCGCGCTCGAGCAGGAGCGACCGGGGAATGGCGAAGAAACCGCACATCGAATCGTGCACCCGGGTAAGCGGCCAGGCGAAAGCGGAGGCGGCGCGCGACATGATTTGTCGCCAGAGCGGCCACCCCGGGGTGGTGCCGCCGCGCACGTAGCGGCTCCCGATCACCATGTCGCAGGCGCCGGCACGCAGCGGCCTGACGAGATCGGGAATGCGACTGGGCGGATGGCTGAGATCGGCATCCATCACGACAAGCAAATCTCCCGCCGCCGCGTGCGCCCCCGCCACCACTGCACCGGAAAGACCGAGCGTGGGATTTTCGCGCGTCACGAGGCGGACGGGAAATTCCGCCGCGAGCGCGCGGATGCGTTCCCCGGTCCCATCGGTCGAGCCGTCGTCCACGAAGATGATCTCGAGCGGCTCGATTCCGCTCGCCATGATCTGGCGCGTGAGCGGGTCGACGTTCTCTACTTCGTTAAGGGTCGGAACGATGATCGAAACCGACGCCGCGCCGGGCCTGGATTCCATGCCGCGGCCTAACGAGGATGCAGCAGATCGAGCGCGAGCTGCCATTTGCCCGCTTCATTTTTGCGCCAGATCCGCAGGTAATAGCCGATCTCGGGCGCAGCCGTCCCGGTCTTTTCTTTGGCGGAATATTTCCCCCAGGCGAAACCGAGATCGCCGCTCGCGGCCACATCTCCCTTCGGTTCGTCAAAGGTGATCGTGCGCGGCGCGGCCTGAAGCATGGCGGCAACTGCCTCTTTTCCAATCACGGGAAGTTTATCCGGCCAATGGAGCCGAACCGCGTCCGCCGCGACCGCGGAAAACTGTGAGGCCGGAGCCGCGGCGTAGACGCGATCCTGCTGCAGAAGCGCGGCCAGAGCGGCCGCTGCTGGTTCGTTAGGCGCATGATTGTCGAACATCTGCAGCGCCGGAGTTTCGGGAGGCGCCGGATGATCCGTGCCGAGATCGAAGAGCACTTTCCATTTTCCTTCTTCCTTGCGCCAGATGGAAACGAAATGCCCAAACGCTTCGGCTTTGTCCTGCGCGGATTTCTTATAAGTCCACGGGCCGGTGGTGTAACCGAAATCGCCGCTCCCGGCCACGACCGCGAGGACTGGTTGCCATTGCAGGAGACCGCCCGAGCCCTTTTTCGTTTCCCACGACTTCAGTCCATTTTCCGGATCGGGACGAAAGAGAATTCCGTCGCGGGAAAGAGCGTGCAGAAAGGCAGTGCGCGTTCCGCTGGTTTCCGATTCGTGGGCGAAGGCGGTTTCCGCGGCGGCGAGGGAACGCGCGTTCGGATCAGTGGCCGGCATGGCCGCGGGTGCGCCGGAGGTTGCGAAAAACGGGAGGAGCGCGGTGCCCGCAAAGAAAAAAAGTTTCACCGGGATAGACAAAACCCGCATTTGGCGACGTCTCAATCATAAAAGACCGTGAAGAGGTCATGGAGAACGCACGCCACGATGAAGATTGGAAAACCTGTTTCGCCCAACTGGGCCCGGCGTTGCTCCTTTTTGCGCGCCGCTGGACGAATTGTCGCGCCGATGCCGAGGACATTGTGCAGGAAGCGTTCGTGCGTTTCTGGCGGCGCCAGCATTCGATCGAAAATCGCGCCCTGCTTTACGCAGCCGTCCGCTCCGCCGCGCTCGATCGTTTGCGGAGCGATCAGCGCCGCTCCCGGCGGGAAGCCGCTGTCGCGCTCGACGGAGCCGACCATTTTGAACCGCAATTTACGACCGTCGACGAAGGCCAACAGCTGCTCGCCGCGGCGGTCGAGCGTTTGCCTGACGAACAACGGGAGGTCGTGATTTTGAAAATCTGGAACGAACTCACCTTCGCCGGGATCGCGAGCATTTTGGAAATTTCACAGAACACCGCCGCCTCGCGCTATCGATATGCGCTCGGCGCGCTCAAGAAAATCTTGCAGCCCCATGAATGACTTTTCGGAACTCGAAGCGGAGTTGAAGCAGTTGCGGCCCGCGCCGGCCCGGGACGAGCTTTTCGCGCGGATCGAACGAATCCTCGTCCAGCCAGAAGCCGCGCCGACCGCGGGAGTTCTGCCGCGTCCCTCGCGGCGTCCCGGCCTCTGGTGGCCGCTTGGACTTGGTCTCGCCGGAGCGACCGCGTTGGTCCTGCTCGGGCTCGGATTTTTTGCGGAACCGCAAACGGAACGGACCGTCGCGCAAAATCCCGCCTCGCCTTCTGTTTCCCCAACGAGTGGCTTGCAAGCTTCGACGCTCCGCCAGGTGGTCTACCGCCAGCGCGACGAAGGTCTGGTTTTCTCGCCTAACCAATCGGAGCGTTTGCTCCGGCGGGTCCGCTACGACACCCGCGAGACGATGCAGTGGCGCAACCCGCAGACGGGTGCGTCGCTGCGCGTCTCCTATCCGGCGGAGCAGGTCGTCCTCACGCCGGTCTCCTTTCAATGAGCCCTAACCAAAATCAACCGATGAAAAAACAACTAATCCTGACGACGGCCCTCGCCGCGTTGCTGCCGCTGGCCGCCTTCGGCCAATCGCCCACCCCGACCGCGTCGCAAGCGCCACAGAACTCCGGCGCGCAACCCGCCCCGCCGGCCCCGCCCGTTCCTCCGGTTCCGCCGCGCGGACATTTCCACGACATGGGGCCGCAGGAACCGGTCACTTTTCTCGGCGTCGAGACCTCGAACGTGCCGCGCGTCTTGTCCGAGCAAATGGGCCTGCCGCGCGGCTTCGGTGTCGTCGTAGACGGCGTCGTGCCGGATAGCCCTGCGGCGGCGGCCGGCGTGCAGCAGAGCGACATTATCCGGATGCTAAACGATCAGATTATTCTCGAGCCGGGCCAGCTCGGGAAGCTGGTGCGCAGTTTCGCCGACGGCACCTCGGTCAACCTCACCCTCCTGCGCAAAGGCAAGGAAGTGAAAGTGACGGTGAAGTTGAAGAAGCACGAAGCCTCGATGGGCCGCGGGCCGTTCGGCTTCGAGAAAGAGTGGAATTTTGATGACCTGGATAAGATGAACTTCGATTTCCAAATGCCGGACATGACCGCGGTTCGGGAAGCGGTTGCGCGCGCCAAAGCCGAGGCGATGCGCGCGGGCGACGCGGCGCGCCAGGCCGCAGGCCGATTGCGCATTATCTCGACCGACGACGACTCCTCGAAAACGACCAGGGTCGATCTCGGCAAAGCGACCATCGTTTTCTCGGATGATCAGGGCGAGCTCAAGCTGGAGCGCCTCGGGGGGAGGAAAATGCTGACCGCGAAGGACGCGAACGGCAAGTTGCTCTTCAAAGGTCCGATCGAGACCGCGGAGGAGCGAGCCAAGATTCCCGCGAAGGTGCGCGAGCGTTTCGAGAAGCTGGAAAATCAGGAGCTCCCCGAGATTCCGGCCGCGCCGGCAGCGCCCCCCGCGCCGGAGGACGGGAACGAATCGGCGCGTCTGCAAAATAGGCAATACGATCGGGCGGCGTTTTCGCCTAACGAGCGGACGGGCTGGACCCGAAGCACCTTCATCCTCTAGCGATTCGTCAGGCGCGGAAGCCGGTTGCGAGGCCGGCATCTGATTTTACAATCTCGTGCGCCCGGGCTCTGCCGCGCGCGACGATGCCCGAGCGAAAACCGTACGCGCCGCCGCCCACGACCGAAGGCGCGCCGGCGTTGCGCGACCCCTACGCGGCTTTCCGTTTTCGCGCCTACGCCTTTTACGCGCTCGGGAATTTCATCTCCATCACCGGCCGCCAGATGCTGACGATCGCGATCGAGTGGGAAGTCTACGCCCGCACCCACTCCGCCACCGCGCTCGGGTTGGTCGGCCTCGTCGCCGCCGTTCCGATCGTGGCGCTCTCCCTGCCCGCGGGACATTTGGCCGATCGGTTCCGGCGCAAGTCGATCATTCTTTGGACACAGGTTGGGAGCGCTTTTTGCTCGGTCGCTCTCGCGCTCATTTCCTGGAACCATCTCGACCTGCCGCGGCTCGCGATTCTGCTGCGGGCGAATGATTTCCTGCGCGCGATCGCGACCGTCTTCGAACGCCATCCGGCGTTTCATTTCGACGATCTCTCGTTGCCGCTGCTTTATCTGGTGATGCTGCTCTCAGCCGCGATCCGCACATTTGGCTGGGCTGCGCGCAGCTCGTTTTTTCCGACCCTGGTCCCGCGGGAAAATTTTGCCAATGCCGTCACTTGGAACAGCAGCATATTCCAGATCAGCTGCATGCTCGGCCCCGCCCTGGGCGGATTGCTTATCGTTAGGCTGGGCTTTCCCTTTATCTACGCGCTCGATGCGGTCTGCGCGCTCGTCTTTTTCTTTCTCGTTCTGCCGATTGAAAAAATCCGTGAGGTGCGACGCGTGGCGCGCGGGACGTGGAGCAGCCTGGCCGACGGAATTCGCTTTGTCCTAAGCAAGAAGATGATCCTGGCCACGATCACCCTCGATCTCTTCGCGGTCCTGCTCGGCGGCGCGACCGCGCTCCTGCCGATTTTTGCCGATCAGATTTTGCATTGCGGACCGATCGGGCTCGGCTGGCTGCGCGCGGCACCCGCCATCGGGGCCTTTGTCATGGCGGTGCTGATCGCCTACCTGCCGCCAATGCGGCAGGCCGGGCGCACCTTGCTCTGGTGTGTGAGCGGGTTCGGCGCAGCGACGATTGTATTCGGCGCGTCGCATTGGTTCTGGCTCTCGCTCGCCATGCTCTTCCTCACCGGGATTTTCGACAGCGTCAGCGTGATCGTCAGGCAAACGCTCGTGCAGTTGCTCACGCCCGATGAAATGCGCGGCCGGGTCTCGGCCGTGAACAACATCTTCATCGGGACTTCGAACGAGTTCGGCGCGCTCGAGTCGGGCCTGACCGCGGCCGCCTTCGGCCCGGTTCTCTCCGTCGTCGGCGGCGGCGTCGGAACGATCCTGGCCGTGCTCTTTGTCGCGTGGAAATGGCCGCAAACCCGCCGGATCGGCGCGCTCGACAAAAACCTCGCCTAACGAAGAGCGATGCGGATTGTAGGGCGGGCGCTTCGCCTGCCCCGATGCGTCAGGGCAACCGGAGCGGTCAATTTCCCCGCGCCGCCGCGCCGTTGGACGGTCCTAGAACGCGCCGTGGAGCGTGAGAGCTCCGTAGGGCGCGCCGCTCTCGTTGTGGTAGCGCACTTCGGTGCGATGGAAATCGAACTGGCGCCAGGGCGCGTAGCCGCCCTCGACGGTGAGGGAAATGTTGGAGTTGAGTTTCCATTCCGCGCCGACTCCGGTGCGAACTTCCTCGTAGCTCAGCCAGGCTTTGTTCAGGCTGGTGTCGCCGTGGCTGTTGCCAAACTGATCATCGACCCGAAACGTGTTCGCCTTGATGTCGGCGCCGACGAAAAGGGTGAGGTTGCGACTCGCTTCGAACTGGAGGCGCGGGGTCGGCACGGTGGCATTGAGGACCCATTGGGGCGCAAATTTCCAGCGCACGCCGCCGCCCGGAATGACGGGAAATTTTCCCTGGAAGTTGACCCCAACGCCGAAGACGAACTGCAATTCCGGCGTGTAAATGTAG
>JBDTCM010000268.1:0-2580 GCA_039923575.1 Chthoniobacterales bacterium | reverse complement strand
AACTTCGCGCCGCCGGCGACGGAGGAAGAGATCCGCGCCTCGGCCTTGCAGTATGTGCGCAAACTGAGCGGGTTTGCCGCGCCCTCGCACGCGAACGAGGCCGCTTTTCATCGTGCCGTCGATGCGGTGGCACAGGCCTCCTGCGAATTACTCGATTCCCTCGTCACGACCGCGCCGGCGCGCGATCGCGAAATTGAACGGGCCAAAGCCACCACCAGATTTCGCGCCCGCTACCCGGCGGCGCGGCGTCCATGAAAAAAATCAACAGCAACGAAATCGAGGAGTTGTCCTGGAGCTCGCCGAAGGGAAAATTTGCCGGCGCCGGCCGCGAAATCTCGGAGGCGTTAGGCTGGGATCCACAATCCGCCGAGGCCCGGGCGCGCCATCCGTTTGCGGTGGAAATCCTGCGCCTCGCCCCGGGCCAAACTCCCTACCCTTATCACTCGCACTCCGCGCAATGGGAATTTTACCACGTCATTTCCGGCCAGGGCACGGCGCGAGATGAGGATGGCAAAACTCCGATCAAAGCGGGCGACGCCTTCATCTATGGGCCGGGCGAGGCCCACCAACTCATCAATGACAGTTCCGAGGACCTCGTCCTCTACGTCGTCGCCGACAACCCGATCGGCGAGTCGGGTTACTTCCCCGATAGCAAGAAATGGCTGGTGCGTTCGCCGGAGCGCCGACTCTTCCGGGGCGACGCCCTCGATTACTTCGACGGAGAGGAGTAGCCGCTCCGTTTTCTTTTGACGAAATCGGAGTAAGGAAGCGTCAGGCGAACGACGATGGCTTACGCTTCCTTCTCCCAATTTCTCGAGGCGCTGGATCAGGCCGACGAACTGCAGCGCATCGCGACCCCGGTCGAGACCGATCTCGTGATCGCGGAATGGGCCGACCGCGAAATGAAATCGCCCGGCGGCGGCAAGGCGCTTCTTTTCGAGCAGCCGTTGGTCGATGGAAAAGTTTCGAAGTTTCCCGTCGCGATCAACACCATGGGATCGGAGAAGCGCATGGCGCTGGCGCTGCGCATCGGGAGCATCGCTGATCTTGCACAGGAGATTCAGCTCATTCTCAAGGCCAAACCGCCGACTGATCTGCGCGAGGGCTGGAGTCTGCTCAAGCAGGGCATCAATCTGTTGCATGCGCGGCCGAAGCACGTCAAAAACGCGGCCTGCCAGGAAGTGGTGTGCCGCTACGACGATCCGATTCACGATTCTCGATTCACGATTCACGATCTCCCCATCCTGAAATGCTGGCCGAAGGATGGCGGACGCTTCATTACCTTGCCTAACGTTCACACCCGCGATCCCGAAACCGGCGCGCGCAACCTCGGGATGTACCGGATGCAGGTTTACGACAGCCTGACGACCGGGATGCATTGGCAGGTGCACAAGGTCGGCGCGCGCCACGGCAAACTCTACTACGAGCGCAATGAGCGGATGCCGGTCGCGGTCACCATCGGGGGCGATCCGGCTTACACTTTTGCCGCGACCGCGCCTTTGCCCGATGGGCTCGACGAAATTCTCTTCGCCGGCTACATCCGCAAGAAATCGGTCGAGCTGGTCAAATGCCTGACGAACGACCTAGAGGTTCCGGCCGACGTCGATTTCGTCCTCGAAGGTTACGTGCAGCCGGGCGAGACGCGGCCGGAAGGGCCGTTTGGCGATCACACCGGGTATTACACCGCGGTCGAGGATTACCCGGTCTTTCATCTCACCGCCATCACCCACCGACGCGAGGCGGTTTATCCGACCACGATCGTCGGCGTGCCGCCGATGGAGGATTTTTATCTCGGCTCGGCCAGCGTGCGAATTTTCCTGCCGGTTTTCAAAATGAACTTCCCCGAGATCGTCGACATGGCGCTGCCGGCGGAAGGTGTTTTTCACAACCTCGTCTTCGTCAGCATCCGCAAACAATATCCCTACCAAGCTTTCAAGGTGATGCACGGTCTCTGGGGCATGGGACAGATGATGTTCAGCAAATACATCGTGGTGCTCGACGAGGACTGCGACGTGCAAAACACAAGCGAAGTGCTCTTCCGCCTCTGCGCCAATACCGATCCGCAGCGTGACAGCACCATCATCACGAACCCGAGCGATTCCCTCGATCACGCGCCGAGCGTGCAGAATGTCGGATCGCACATGGGTCTCGACGCGACCCGCAAGTTGCCCGGCGAAGGTTATCACCGCGGCTGGCCCGAGCTGGTGCGCATGGACGAAGCCACGCGCCAACTGGTCGACCAGCTGCGTAACACAGGCTTCCAACCTGTCAGGTAGCGAAGGCTTCCAGCCTGCAGGCAGGATGCCTGCTCGACCCGACAGCCAGGATGACTGTGTTACAAACCGTTAGGGCTTGATGAAAATCCCACCGGTCGAAGGATCGCGCACCAGCGAGCCCGGCGGTACCCCGCGCACATCGATGACGTTGTGCGGACCGTAGGGGCTGTAAACGTAGCCCGGCGTTCCCGTGCGCGTGCCATAGGGATAGCCCCCGGGAGGTGCATGATAATTACGCGCCTGATCTTCCTGCACCGCCGCGCCAATCAAGGCCCCGGCCAAGGCGCCCGCGCCCGCGCCGATC
>JBDTCM010000267.1:0-10059 GCA_039923575.1 Chthoniobacterales bacterium | reverse complement strand
ACACCCTGACGTCATGCATCTTCTGCTCCAGATCCTGGAGGAAGGAAAGATCACCGACTCGTTAGGCCGGAAGATCGATTTCCGGAATACGATCATCATCATGACCTCGAACGTCGGCGCCGAGTTGATCAAGCGGCAGACGACGATGGGCTTCGGCGCGCAGCGCGACGAATCGAACTACGATGTCATGCGCGAAAAAATCCTCGAGGAAACGAAGCGGGTCTTTAAGCCGGAGTTCCTCAACCGACTCGATGAGATCATCGTTTTCCATACCCTCTCGAAGCCGGATTTGATGAAGATCGTGGATCTCGAAGTGAACAAGGTGAAGCGCCGCTTGCAGCTCAAGGAAATCGAAATTGCTCTCGACGACGCGGCCCACGAACTCGTGATCGAGAAGGGTTACGACCCGACCTACGGCGCGCGTCCGATGCGGCGTGCGGTGGAGCGTTACCTCGAGGATCCGCTCGCCGAGGAGCTGCTCCGCGGGAGCGTGAAAGCGGGCGACATGGTTAACGTGACGGTCGAAAACGCGAAGCTCGTTTTCAAAGTCGCCGAGCCGCACGACAACGCGGCCGCCAGCGCGAGCTGACGCGCTACTGTAGACGCCTCCCTCTGGGAGGCGCGGGGCCGCGGATTCATTCGCTAACTGAAGGCAATATCACTCTCGCGCTGCGCAGCCTCCGGCTCGGAAGGCATACCCTCCGGCCTGGATGCCTTACCCTCCGGCCTGTATGCACTACGGGCAGGAAGCGGGCTCGGAGAGAGCGAAGCGTCTACAAGGAAATCACGCGCGCGGATGCGACTCCGCATACGTCTTCTTCAGTCGCTCCGTCGTGACGTGGGTGTAGATCTGTGTGGTCGAAAGACTGGCGTGGCCTAACAACGCCTGGACGCTGCGCAGATCCGCTCCGTTATCGAGCAGGTGGGTGGCAAAACTGTGCCGGAGTTTATGCGGGCTCAGCGCGATCGGGATGGACGTGTGGCGCAGGTAGCGCTTCAGGATCAGCCAGATCGAGCGCGGCGAAATCCGGCGCCGCCCTTTGTTTAAGAAGAGCGCGCCGCTGTGCACATTGGCCGCCGCGCGGTAATGCGACACCGCCTGCAAGGCCGGCGCCCCAACCGGACAAACGCGTTCCTTGCGTCCCTTGCCCAGCACGCGCACCGACTCCGTGTAGATATCGAGGTCGCTCACGTTAAGCGAAGCGAGCTCCGCGAGGCGTAAACCGCTGCTGTAAAAAAGCTCCAGGATGGCGGCGTCGCGCTGCGGCATCCAGACCGGCGCGCTTTTTGGTTTCTTCACCTGGAGCGGCGCGGCCAGCAGCTCGCCGATTTGTGTTTGGGTCAGGACGAGCGGCAATTTTTTCTCCGCCTTCGGCAATTGAATCTCGCGCACCGGATTTTTCGTCAGGCGGTTCCGTGCCACGAGAAAGCGAAAGAAGCTGCGCAACGCGGAAAACTGCAGGCGCACGTAGGAGCGCGCCTGTTTCCGCTTCATCAGGTCGAAGAGGTAATCCCGAAAGTGTTGCGCCTTGCATTGCCGCCAGGACGGCGCGTTGCTCTGCGCCTGAAAATCGCGCAGTGCGGTGCGGTAAATCCGCAGGGTGCGCGGGGAGGCGTTGCGCTCCACCTCGAGGAAGCTGAGAAATTCCTCGACCAGCCTGTCCTTCGCCAGGCGCGGCGTCGTTAGGCCAGGATCTTTCTGGCTACTCCGGTTTCTCGATTTTGTTTTGGTAGTCACCCGAGCCGCTGTACTGGCTTTTAAAAATGGGCGCCGGGTTGGTCGAGATCAGTTCGTAGCCCTTGAGGACGAATTCCGGGTAGATCCCGTTGCTCGCCGGCTCATAAACCTTGTCGCCGCTGAACCGGCCAAAGAGTTTGTACTCGTAGTTGTTGTCGAACCCGAAGTTTATTTGTTCGCGATCGGGGGCGAGCTTTTGGTTTTCATTCAGCATCACGAGCTGCGCCGTGTTCCAGGGTTGCCCCGGCCGGCGGATGTAGCCCCAAAAGTGATAGTTTGCCTTGTAGTAGCGACGTCCGATGAAGTAGTCGCCCGGCGGCTCGGCCTGGATTTTGGCGGACATGTTGAGCCGCGCCTGATGAATGCCTTCCGGCATCGTCTGGCAACCAGCGAGGAAACAAAGACTAACGATGAAGCTGAGCGAGCGTAGTTTCATGGGCAGCGATCGAAGCTTTCCTTTATCGCAGCTTCCGGTCGCCCGCAACGATTGTAGACGCTTCGCTCTCTCCGAGCCGGAGGCTGCGAAGGGCGGGTATCGGGTGGCAACGCGCAGACTCGCGTCGCCCAGAGGGCGACGTCTACAACGCCGGATCGGGATGACAAATTGTGGAGCGGCGCCAAGCCAATTCGCTTTTGCATCGCGCGCGCATGCTGGTTAAACTGAGCGCTGTCATTATGATCGAATTGGAAGTCTATGCGGCCGGGGTGCGCGACCTGAATAAGATCCTCGAGCTCGATCACCAACTCGAGGCCGTCCCGGCCCTGCGCTACAAGGTCGATAGTAATCACGACATCGTTTATCTCGAGCTCGACGAGCCCACCATTACTCTGCGCGAGATTCGCAGCATTTTCCTCAAACTCGGATTGGAGCCGCGCTTCGTCGGCGAGATTCCGCCGGAATTGCGGCCGCGCTCCAAAACGCAGCTGCTCGGTGCCTGAGGCCGCCGGGCGCGCGCGCGCCACGTTTCAGATCACATGTTTGTCCGCTTCTTCACCGGCGTCGGCGCGGTTGTCCTCGCTTTCTTTATCTACCTCGGTGAGCTCGTCATGCTCGCGGCGGAGACGATGCGCTCCGCGGTTACGCATCGAATGCGCTGGCGCTTGTTCCTGCGGCAGATGGTCGATATCGGACTTCTCTCCCAGTTGGTCGTGGTCATCACCGGCGGATTCACCGGCGCGGTCTTCGCCGCTCAGACTTATTTTCAATTCAACAAGCTGGGCGTCGCTTCGGGCGTTGGCGCGGTCGTTTCCGCGGCCCTCTTTCGCGAATTGGGCCCGGTCCTGACCGGACTGATGGTGACGGGCCGGGTCGGGGCGGCGATGTCGGCCGAGATCGGCACCATGAAGGTGACCGAGCAGATCGACGCGCTCCGCGCACTCGCGGTGCACCCGGTCGATTACCTGGTCGTCCCGCGGATGCTCGCGATGATGATCTCAATGCCTCTGCTGGTTGCGGAATGCATCGGCTTCGGTCTCGTGGCGGCCTACTTTGTCTCGGTCAATTTGCTCGACATCAGCGGGCCCTACTATGTCGCGAACATGGTGCGCTGGACCCTGATGCGCGATATCGTCATGGGCCTGACGAAAGGTTTTTGTTTCGCGATCCTGATCGTTTTCATCAGTTGCCACAAAGGGCTCAATAGTCGTGAAGGCGCAGTCGGCGTGGGCCGGGCGACGACCGAGGCGGTGGTCAATGCCTCGCTCGCGATTCTGATTTCGAATTTCTTCCTGACCATGTTCCTGAACGTAATTTTCCCGGCCGGATGGCAATGACCGTCACTCCCACAATGCCGGTGGCGGTGCCGAGCGGAGCCAGAGTCGCGCCGGGCGTTTCGCCGATGATTGCGGTGCGCGGATTGAAAAAGCGGATCGGCGCGCAGGAAATTCTGCGCGGCGTCGACATGAGCGTCGCGACCGGCGAGACGCTCGTCATCATCGGCCGGAGCGGCGGCGGCAAGAGCGTGCTCCTGAAAAACCTGATCGGTCTGATGCAGCCTAACGAGGGTGAAATCTGGATCGACGGCCAAAGCATCATTGGACTGGGCGAACGCCAGCTCGCCTCCATCCGGCGCAAAGTCGGCATCCTGTTTCAAGGCGGCGCGCTTTTCGACTCCATGACGGTTGAGGAAAACATCGCCTTCCCCCTGCGCGAAGCGGGCGAGCGCGATGCCGGAGTGATTGAGCAAAAGATCGCGGAAATGCTCGAGGTGATCGAACTCGAGGGACAACAAAAGAAGATGCCCGTGAACCTGAGCGGCGGGATGAAGAAACGCGTTGGTCTGGCTCGCGCCATTATCAATCGGCCGTCGTGCATCCTCTATGACGAGCCGACCGCCGGGCTCGATCCGGTCGTCTCCGACAGCATCAACCGGCTGATTCGCCGGTTGCAGGAGCGCTATCATGTTACCAGCGTGGTCGTGACGCACGACATGAAAAGCGCATTTCACGTCGGCGATCACATTGCCTATCTCCACGAAGGGCGCATTTACTTTTACGGGACCCCGGCGGAAATTCAGGCTTCGAAGGACCCGCTCATCCAGGATTTCCTGATCGGGCGCGCCACGGTTGCAGACTAACGAAATGAACGAGCAGGATCGGGGACTGGAATTAAAGGTGGGAATCTTCGTCGCCATCGGACTTTCCATTCTCGCCGCCCTGATCGTGCAGTTCGGGAGGCTGGGGGAAGGTTTCAAATCCTATTACGGCCTTACGGTCCACTTCTCCGACGCGAGTGGTCTGCTCAAGGGTTCCGACGTTCTGTTGGGAGGCGCGAAAATCGGACAGGTCGCTGGACCGCCGCGGCTCGTGTCCTCGGGTCGGGGCGTGGACGTGCCGCTGCGCATTTTCGATTACGTCAAGATCGCAACCGGCAGCACGATCACGGTCGGCAGCTCGGGTTTGCTCGGCGATCGCTTCGTTGCCATTACTCCGCCGCTCGGGAAAATAACCACCTATGTCGCGCAGGGCGCGCGGGTCGAGGGCGCGCGTGAGAAAGGTCTCGACGACATCACGAAGGAGGGCGGGGCCTTGATCAAGGATCTGCGCGGAACCGTCGCGAAAATCGATACCGCGGTCAGCCGGCTGAATGATCAGGCCCTTTCGCAGACCAACATGGAGCACTTAAAAGAGACTTTCGATAACCTGAACAAGACCTCGGCCGCGTTCGCCGAGTCCTCGAAAAAGATCGACGGCGTGATCGCAAAAGCCGATGGCACGATGGGCTCCGCTAAGGAAGCTGCGGACAAATTGCAGTTGGCAGTGGGCGACGCGCGTAAGACCATTCAGTCCGCCGGGCGGATCATGAATGACGCGACGGCGGGAGACGGTTTACTGGCGATGTTGCTAACGAACGAAGAAGTGGCAAATAACCTGCGCGCTCTGATTAGCAATCTTCGCAATCACGGAGTGCTTTTTTATCGTGACAGCGCCGACAAAATATCGCCGCCTCCGGAAAGCAGCCCGCGCCCGCGCCGGCGTACTACTCGTTAGGCAAAAATGACTCCGCAGCTGACCGTCAATCTTCTGCGGATTCTCTTCGTCACTTTCTGCGGGACGGTGGGGACGATTGTCTCGAGCGAGGCGCAGGGCAACGCGCTCCCGGGCCTGATGGTCGGCCTCGCTTTCGGCCTCCTCCTCGTGCTCATCGATCGGTTGCTGAAGGGGTTTTCGCTGCGCGCTTTTTCGTCCGCCACGCTCGGGCTGCTCCTCGGACTTTTCTTTGCCAATCTGCTCCTCGCTTCGGAAGTCTTGCGTTACCAAACCGAGACGACGCAATGGATCGCGCGGCTCGTGGTTTACTGCGCCTTTGGTTATCTCGGCACGATGCTGGCGGTGCGGAGTAATCGGGATGAATTTTCTCTCATCATTCCCTACGTGCGTTTCGCGCGTGAGACGACGCAACATGAGCCGCTCCTCATCGATACCAATGTCATCATCGATGGACGCATTGCCGATCTTTGCGCGACCGGGTTTCTCAGCCATTCCCTCATCGTGCCGCGTTTTGTCCTCGACGAACTGCAGACGCTGGCGGATTCACGCGATGGCATCAAACGGGAGCGGGGCCGGCGCGGGCTCGAGATTTTGAATCAGTTGCAGCGCACGCGCGAGATTGAGCTCACCATTCATGACAGCACCCACGATGAGGACGGCGACCAGGTCGATGCCCGATTGGTGCGCGCGGCGAAATTGCTCCAGGCGCGCCTCCTGACTAACGACCAGGCGCTTTGCCAGGTGGCGCGGCTGCAACAGGTGCCGGTGCTCAATCTGAGCGACCTGTCGCGCGCGCTGCGACCGGTGGTGGTGGCCGGTGACGAAATGGAATTGAACCTGGTGAAGGAAGGACGCGATCCGCATCAGGCGGTCGGCTACCTGCCCGATGGGACGATGATTGTGGTCAACCAGGCGCGTCCTCACATCGGTCGGGTGGCAACGGTGGTGATCTCGAGCGCGCTGCAGACAGCGGGTGGCCGGTTGGTCTTTGCGGAACTAAAGGAAAATGTGCGCGTTCGTCCCGCACTGCAGCCGCAGGCGGAATCCCGGTAGACGTTTCGCTCTGCGAACGCGGGAGTTGTTTCGGCCCGCGAGATCCAGTCTCGGGTTTCGCAGAGCGAAAACGTCTACAACCCGACCGCAGCCCGAATGCGCGCCATCAATTCATTCGCGACTGCGTTGGCGCGTTTCGCGCCCTTCGCCAGCACCGCATCGACGTAATCCGGCTGCGCCAGGATTTCTTGCCGCCGCGCGCGCATGGGCGCGAAGAATTCCCACAGTTTCCCAAAAAGCTGCTTTTTGAAATCGCCGTAGCCCGTTCCGCCTTGTGCGAAGGCAGCCCGCATCGCCGCCGTTTCCTCGGCCGTCGCGACTAACGAGTAGAGCTGGACGATTGGGGACACCTCCGGATTCTTCGGGGCCTCGACCGGGGTCGAATCGGTCACGATGCTCATGACCCGCTTTCGCATTTCTTTTTCCTCGGCGAAAATGTCGATCGTGTTGCCGTAGCTTTTGCTCATCTTCTGGCCGTCGAGGCCGGGCACGGTCTCGGTCTGGGCGTGAATGCGCGGCTCTGGCAGCTTCAGGATTTCGCCATAGGTCTCGTTGATCTTAACCGCGAGATCGCGCGTTATTTCGACATGCTGCTTCTGGTCGCGCCCGACCGGCACCACGTCGCTGTCGTAGATCAGAATGTCGGCCGCCATCAGGACCGGATAGGAGAAAAGCCCGAGCGACGCGGGGAGTCCGCGCGCGACCTTGTCCTTGTAGGAATGGGCGCGCTCCAGCAATCCCATCGGCGTGACCGTGCTCAGGATCCAGGCCAGCTCGGTGACTTGCGGCACATCGGATTGGCGGAAGAGCGCGGCCCGATCGGGATCGAGCCCGCAGGCGAGAAAGTCGAGCGCAACCCGGCACGAATTTTCGCGGAGCGCGGCCGGATCACGCAAACTCGTTAGGGCATGATAATCGGCGATGAAATAAAGTGCTTCGCCCTCCGCCTGAAGCGCGATAGCCGGGCGCATCATGCCGAAATAATTCCCGATATGCAGGACGCCGCTCGGTTGGATGCCGGATAGAATGCGCATGAGAATTGGCCGGACATTCCACGCTGGGCGGAAAAGGTTCAACCGCCAAGGGCGAAAGCAGGAGTGGTGGCGCGAAGAAGCAACCGCGCGCTTCCCTCCAGCTTCCGGAATTATCTCGACTTGCCGGCAAATCCTGAGGCGAGGAAGGCGAGCGCGTCATTCTTGATCTGCGGCCAGTTTCCGAAGGAATGGGCGCTGCCCGCAATGGTCATCGCGGAATAGTTTTTTACTTTGTTGGCATTGAGCTGCGCGACCATGTCGACGAGCTGGACCGCGGGCATGATGTCCCCCACGCTGTCGACGAGAAAGAGCGGAGCGACCGAGCGATTCACAATCCAGGCGGGCGAGGCCGCGCGCAAACTGGCGGTGTCGGTGGAAGGGACGCCGACGTAGTTAGTGACCACGCCGATAAAGAAATCGAGCCACGGATCGGGAGTGAAATCCGAAAAATCGTACGCGCCCGACAAGCTCACCCCGACGTCGATGCGGTCGCCCCCGGGCGTGCCAGTGGCTGCGACCCAGACGGTGTGGGTCCCGCCTGCCGATCCTCCGACCGAGCCGACCTGGCCGTTGCCCCGGGAATCGTTGCGCGCCGCCAGGACCGCGAGATGAACGTCGTCATACTGATCGGGAAACTGGCCTAACGAACGCTGACCCGGAAGGGAACCCGGAGGCGCCAGACGGTAGGTGATGGCAAAAGCCACATAACCGGCAGCGGCGAGGTCCTTCGCGCACGTCACCACCCCGGCATCCCCCTGATCGCCAGCATTAAAATTTCCACCGTGAATCACGAGCACGGCGGGCCATGGCCCGCTGCCCATCGGCGTGTAAACGGTCCATTCCAATTTGATGCCGTCGCTCGCGGTCGCATAAACCTCGGTTTGTGACGGCGGTGTCGGTGTCGGTCTGGGCCGGTTTCCTAACGGAGTGCCCCCCACCGCAATTTGCGCCGTAGCAAGAACCGCCAGGAAAATCAGGAATCTCCGCATCGACGATTGTCGCACACGGTTTCTGACCGAAGCGGGCCAGGGGGGTTACTTTTTCCTTACGCCGCGGAGCTACTTTGAGAGCTTGTAAATCTCCAGCAATCCGATCCCGGTCGCGCCGTGGGGATCAAACAGGAGTGCAGTGTAGCTCCCGGGCGCGAGATCGAGAAGGACTGCAGCCTCGAGCGGATTGGTCGGGGCCAGGCCCGTGGCCGTGATCTCTGCCGCCTGCGAATCCTGCCAGTTGTCGTTCGTGAATAAGGTCGTGCCCTGGTTGTTGACCAACTGCAAGATCGGGTCGGGCAGGGGATCGCTGATGGCCCCTGGACCCGTGGCGAGCGACGGGCCGAGCCCACGCAAGACCAGCGTCTCCGGCCCGGTTCCGCTAATGATCGTGCCCGCAATCATGACGCCTTCCCCGGTCCCGACAAGTCCGCGGGTCGAGAGGTTGAGCAATTGCGGCAGGGCTGTGGAAGAGAGGTCGTAGACTTCCACCAGCGCGATATTTTGTGGCCCATCCACTCCGGTTACGATCGCGGTATAAGCGCCGGCCGAGAGGGTGGCGACGATCGCGGATTCCTTCGGGTCGTTAGGCGCAAGGGTCGTGGCGATGATGTCCTGCACTTGTCCGCTTGTCATCCAGTCATTGTTAGCGGCGATGATTCTTCCCGTCGCATCCACCAGCTGCAGGCTCGGATCCGCCAGCGCGGAAGTAATGCCTGCGCCCGCGAGCGAAGGCCCGATCGCCCTAACGATCACCCTTTTCGAGCCGCTGCCGTTGCCGAGGATGAACCCGCCGATCAGTACATTATCGCCCGTCCCGGCGCCGGCCCGGGTGGAAATATTGACGAGCGAACTGGCGGCTGGCCTCGGAGCTGGGGTCGGGCTTGGACTTAGGCTTGGGCTTGGGCTTGGGCTTGGGCTGGCCGTGGGCGACGGAGTTGGGGAGGGTGTCGGCGTCGGAGGAGGCGGGGCGAACCCTGCGGCGAGGAAGGCGATCGCATCATTTTTGATTTGCGGCCAATACTCGAAGGAATGGCCGACGCCGGGAATTCTCGTCGCGACGTAGTTTTTTGCGCCGTGCGCGGCGAGCTGAGCCGCCATGTCATCGAGCTGCACTGCCGGCATCAGGTCCCCCTCCGAATCGACGAGAAAGAGCGGTGCGACGGTTCCATCCACGATCCACGCCGGGGAAGCCGCTCGCAGCGAAGCGGTATCGGTCTGCGGCACGCCCACATAATTGATCACGGTCGTGATAAAATACCCCAGGTTCGAATCGGGCGAGAAATCGGAGAAATCATAAGCGCCGGAGAGGCCGACGCCGACATCAACGCGATCGTCGCCGGGCTGGCCGGTGGCCGCGACCCAGGCGGTGTGCGTGGCGCCGGCCGAGCCGCCGACGGATCCGACTTTGCCATTGCTCCTCGAATCATTCCGGGCCGCTTGCACGGCCAGATGCACATCGTCGTACTGGTCGGGGAATCGGCCTAACGATCGCTGCTGCGGGATCAAGCCGGGAGGAGCGAGGCGATAAGCAATCGAGAAAGCGACATACCCTGCGTTGGCCAGGTCTTGCGCGCACTGCGCCACGCCGGCATCGCCCGGTGTCCCACCGATAAAATTGCCACCGTGGATGACCAGCACGGCCGGCCAGGGCGGGCTCCCGGCCGGGGTGTAGACGTCCCAGTTTAGCGGCGTGTCATCGCTGGCGCGGGCGTAGACTTCAGTGACACCCGACCCGGCTGAGGCAGGCTCCGCG